>NZ_JAUBUC010000049.1:0-27243 GCF_036705285.1 Microcoleus sp. B4-C1
TCATTGTTAACCTCCTGACTACATATTATCATTCTTGCTTACTACTGCTTATAAACTTAATGAAGTTTTATAATACCAGTTCCCAAAAACAATGCAACTCTAGCTAAGCTCCCAACCCTTATCTGATAAGCCATTCCCAAATCTAAAATCTAAAATCTAAAATCTAAAATCTAAAATCTAAAATAGTACGATTTTCAGCGCCTGGGGTGAAGGCCCCAGGCCGATCGCTCTGACAAATTTTCGATAAACTCGTTTATCCAGCCATACTCCCTATACTTAGCGGCACCATTTCGCCGTGCATTGTCAGGCCTAATAACATCGGCCCGCCCGCTCGAATCAACTCTCCTGTAAGCGCGCAGCGTTCCTCCTGCTGTGCTGTGGCATTAATGCTGGCTCGAATATCCGATCGAGAAAACATCTGCCGATACTCTCCAGACTTCTGCTGCACGTAATTCCAGAGCAAATCTCGAATCAAAGCTTGATAGCCTTGATTGCCCGCGAGCTCTTTAAGTCTCTCCTTGAGCTCTCTTTCGAGTCGAATGCTGGTGACTTCCATTTCGGTGGTTGAGGTTCTAGGTAGGGTATGCATAATTTTTTCTCCGTGACGGGTGGACATATGTGTAATATCAGTGTAGTATGTTTACAGCTAGATTGAAAGCCTCTTAACCACCTTCTGCCGACTTTGAAATTTCTCCCCACCTACTCTACCTATCAACTGAAGTGCGATCGCCCCACGGGTCGCTCAGAGTCGTCACGGGACGTCTTTAGCAATGGTTTTGCGACTGTTGCAGCGACTTCGTGGGCGGGCTTGGGCCTAATTAAACCTGGTTATAGTGGATTAGGACAAATTGCAGAAATTAATGACAACGAGGTAGACCGGGACGGTCTGCAAGTGGCACAGCCAGATCGAGAGAGGCGAAGCGGGAGGTACAGCTAAACAACTGTACCAAGACAGGATGAAAATTTGCATGAAAGCAGTTTTTCTAGCCCCCGCTTCTAAGTAAGAGAAGCGGGGGCATTTTGATTGGATATTTGAGAAATTCGATCGGCTTGGGGAACTGGGAAAAAACCAGATGTAGCCAATGCTGACGAAGCAAGCAAGATTCAAAATCTAAAATCTAAAATCTAAAATCCAAAATCCAAATGAGGAGGAGCAAGCCGTGACCGTAGTAACTGATGTATTGAGGCAATCTGTGGTGGTGTTTTCTCAGAATTACCTACCGATGAGCCGTGTCAACATCAAACGGGCGATCGTACTGTTGGTAACAGGCAAGGCTGAACCTCTTGATTTTAGCATTGGCAACGGCTGGCTGGTACGATCGCCCAGCACCAGCATCCACGTACCCGAACAAATCCGCTTGACTTTTGGTAACAGGGAACGCCTGTGGAAAGTGCCCCCGGTGAATCGCCGGGAAGTTCTGCGCCGCGACGCTCATTCTTGCCAATACTGTGGTAGCAATCGGCATTTGACGCTGGATCACGTGATGCCTCGATCCAAGGGAGGCCCGCATACTTGGGACAACGTGGTGACTGCTTGCGAACGGTGCAATTCTCGTAAGGGCGATCGAACTCCCGTAGAAGCTGGAATGTCTCTGCGAACTAAGCCGAAAGCCCCCATACACCCCACTGTTGCTTTTGCCGAACTGTTTTGGCACGAATACCAAATTGGGGAATAGGGCATGGGAAGAATTTTAGATTTTAGATTTTAGATTTTAGATTTTAAATTGATGCGTAATGCTCATCTAAAATCTGCCCTAAATCCCAATTCCCAATTCCCGATCGCCAATTTTCAATTACCAATTTTTAACTTTCAATTCCAAATTTAGGGCTGTCAATATGCTGAAGTTGACTTACACTGAAACGGGCTTTAACCTCGAGCGTTTGGCTCAATCTCCCGAACAGTTAGTGGCGCTGCGAGTTGTGCTGGCTATGCGAGTTGGTCAAAGCATCAGCGTCGAACCGAGCACTGCGGCATTTTTGCTGCCCGCGAATTTGCCAGCGCTGTCTCTGTTGGAATCTGAGGCGCGCCGAAACGACAATGATGCGATCGAGCTTTGTGTTGCTGATGCTGACTTTGTAGAAGTGACTCTGCGCGGTACGTGGATTTCTGATGCGTCTGAGGGGGCCCAGGGCGTGTTTGCGACTGTGTTGGGCGATCGGGCAGAACTATTGTTGCTCAAACTCTGGCTCGAAACTCAGGCTGCTGCGGAGGTTGTCGGGGAAGTCGGCGATTAATATCGGATGTGGAAGGAAGAGGGAAGAAGCAAGAGGGAAGAAGCAAGAAGGAAATATTTTCTTCATATCGCACTCCCCCACTTTCTCCCCCTCTCCCGCCAGAAGCGCACTCAATTCCATTCTCCTTGCAGCCCAAAAGCAGCCCAATAATAAGGAGATTGCCATTCTGGAAGCTGTAGCACTTCGATTTGCGCCGATCGCAGTGCCGCAGCAGGCGCTAATTTATCTTGGAGCATTTTTTTGTAAAATCGTGTCATCAACTCAGAAGTTACTTGATCCTCAACACTCCACAGAGAAACCACCACACGCGGCGCCCCCGCATACATAAACCCTCTCGTCAAACCCACCAACCCTTCTCCTTTAACGTCTTTTCCCAAACCCGTCTGACACGCACTCAGCACCACCAATTCGGCCGGTAAATTGAGATTAAAAATATCATTCAGTCGCAAGTAGCCATTTTGTAACGTACCTTTCTCATCAACCAAAGAAAGCACCAATCCCGATAATTCTGGATGTTTGCTATTAGCAAATCCGTGCGTAGCGAAATGAACAATGCGATATTGAGATAAATCGGGATCGGTTGCCGTGGTACGATTAGCCATAAAGTCAAACGCTTGTTTTTCCAAATCATCCGGTACCAAAGCCAAGATTTGCTCAGCTTCAGTTCGCGAGAAAGGTAGGCGAGTCCAATAAATGTTAGCCTCAGAGGCTGATCTCTGTAATTGTTGCGCTTCCACTGGCAGAGTTTCAACAGTTTGATTCTTGGTTACAGGCGATGTACTCGTGCCTTTGAGCCGTTCATCATCAGTGCTAAAAACTGGATCTGCAAACAAGGCGATCGCCTTTGGAGCCGGTTGACGAGTCGCCATATCCCGCCGCAGGATAGCCAAAGTTGAGGCAGAAGGCAGATTAACAACTTCATGCTTAACTATTAGCGGCGCTTCTGATTTTTCCAGAGTAAGTGCGCCAAAAGGAATGTATTGCAATGCTCCATCCGCAACAATTAGCAAGCGCTTGTTGCCCAACTCAGAAGCAACGGGAGCGAGGATCATTTGGCTCAGGAGTGCAGCAGATTCGGCAACCATTTGAAGAGAGGTTCTCGTGGTCTCTTTGGTTAAAGTATCGCGGAAATTCTTAGCCGTGGCTTCAATCTCGGTGCGAGAAGGAAGTTCGTAACTGGTGAAAGAAGTTTTCGTCACCGCCCACAAATAACTGCGCTCCTCACCCAAAGAATATTCTAAAAGTAGCGTTTTGTCATCGATTACCTGTTGTTGAATTTGTTGCAAGTTGAGAGGTTCGGGATATTTGAGAGCAGCGTAACGAGGACTGTTGGCGCGAATTTTAGCTTCTATTTGAGCGAGTTCATTGAGAACTGTGTCGATTTTTTGTTGAATTTCCTCCCGAGCTTCTTGCGTAGATTGAGCGATGACAATTTGGTATTTGCGAGTCTGAAAATCACTGAGTTGTTGTTGCAAATTTTGTTCTTGTGCTAGCAGTTGCGGGTCAACTCCTTGGCGAATATTTGCGCTGGCTTCGCTGAGGAGTTCAAGCAGACTGCGGGCACGGGCACGTTCGCTAGCATGAAAGGCTTGTGCGTCATAACCTTTATCGGGATTTTTCAGGTGCAGTTGCATCAAAAAATCGATGTAAAACTGGTAATAATCTTGGTTGCGGGCAAAGTAAGACTGCCGCAGTTCTTGGCTACCGATTTGAGTGCGGAGGTTTTCAATAATATTAATTGCGGTTTCGATTTCGGTTTGGGCAACTGTGAGGTTATTTTGTTGGCGGTTTAAGATGGCTTGATTGTAGATGATGTGCGCTTCTTCTGTTTTGTAACCGAGTTGTTGGGATAGAGATAAAGCTTGGTTATAGTTTTCAATGGCGGTAGAACTTTGCCCTAAAGCAGCTTGTATTTTCCCCATTTGATTGAGGACTGTGGTTTCTTTTACTTTGTCGTTTAGGTGTCGGGAGATGCTCAGGGCTTGGTTGTACGCATTCAGGGCAGTTGACCATTCTTTTGAAGCGATGTAGGTGCTACCAATGCCAGTTAAGGCAGTAGCTTCTACTGCTAAATTACCTGCGGGTCGAGAGATGACTAGGGCTTTGTTGTAGGAGTCTAGGGCATTTTTCCAGTTTCCTGTAGCAGCGTGAATATTACCAATGTTGTTGAGGGTGTTGGCGACTGTCGCTTGGTCATTTAATTGATAAAATAAGGGCAACGCTTGGTTATAGTAATCCAGGGCTGTTTTCGGGTCAGCTAAATCAGTGTAAAGTTGACCGAGACTGTTGAGTAGGGCTGCTTGTTCTGTTTTAGCACCTGCTTGTTTTGATAATGGCAACGCTTGATTGTACGAGTCTAAGGCAGATTGAAATTGTCCGAAATTGACGTAAATCTTACCAATGGATAAGAGAGTCTGTGCAGCTTGGGCGTAGTTTCGCTCTGCACGATAGAGTTCGAGGGCTTCTTCTAATTTTTGAAGGGCGAGTTTTCTTGATTCGGCGGTTTCTTGGCTAGACAGTTGATTTCCTCTGAAAAATGCGACTTCAGCCGCAGAAACTTTGATTCCTGTGGCAATATCCCAGACACGGGCGGTTCTATCCCGACTCGCCGTCAGAATTTGGCGACCATCTGGGCTAAATACGGCACTTTCGACACTATCCTCATGTCCCCGGAAGATTGCTAACAAATTGCCTTGGTTATCCCACAGGCGGGCGGTTTTATCCTCACTAGCGGTGAGAATTTGGCGACCATCAGGACTAAATACGGCGGTGTTGACAGAACTGTCATGATCTCGGAATATGGCTAACAGATTGCCTTTGATATCCCATAGCCGGGACAGTCTATCCCCACTGGTGATTAAAATTTGGCGACCATCCGGGCTAAATACAACGCTGCTGCTAGAACTAGAGCCTTTCTCTACATCCTTCTGTCCCCGAAACTCTGCTAGGAGATTGCCTTGGGTATCCCACAGACGGGCATACCCGTGGGAATCATTGCCGAGGGTAAGGATTTGCCGGCCATCGGGGGTAAAGATGGCATTATCAACCCACTCATGCCCCCGAAACTCTGCTAGGAGATTACCTTGGGTATCCCACAGACGGGCGGTTTTATCCGAACTGCTGGTCAGGATTTGAGTTCCATCTGGACTAAAGACTAGGGTGTTGACTTGATACTCATGCCCCCGAAACTCAGTCAGGAGATTTCCTTTGGTATCCCACAGACGGGCGGTACTATCTATACTAGCAGTGAGAATTTGATTCCCATCTGGGCTAAATACTGCCCTTGTAACAGAACCCTTGTGTCCTTGGAATTTTGCCAGGATATTACCTTTGATATCCCACAAGTAGGCAGTTTCATCACCCACTGCAAGGATATGTCCGCTATCGGGGCTAAATACAGGTCTGGAGAGTCTTTCTTGAGGGACTTGAAACTCGGTTAGAAGATTGCCTTTGGTATCCCACAGGTGAACCATTTTCTCGGTCGTGGTAAGAATATGGCGACCATCAGGGCTAAATACGGCACGCTGGACTTCGTTGTTCTCCTGTAACTCTGCCAGTTGAGCGTTATTTTTGGACAAGCTTTCCTGAAAAATTTGTAGGGCAGCCATTTGCTCGGCTTGGGCAGTAATTGCCACTGACACATCCCACAACCGGGCAGTGCCTTCATTACCAGCAGTGAGAATTTGCCGACCATCTGAGCTAAAGACTGCACTGTGAATGGCACCTTCATGTCCCCGAAACACAGCTAAGAGATTACCTTTGGTATCCCACAACCGGGCGATTCCAGGGCCGAAAGTCTCACTGCTAGTCGTGAGAATTTGCCGGCCATCGGGGCTAAAAATTGCACTTCCAAGATGTGTTTCATCTGCCCGAAACTCTGCTAAGAGATTGCCTTTGAGATCCCACAGACGAGCAGTATCATGTAAACTCTCAGTCAGAATTTGACTTCCATCAGGACTAAATACAGCACTTTCGAGTCTTTCCTTATGCCCTCGGAACTCGGCAAGGAGATTACCTTTAAGATCCCACAAACGGGCAGTTTCATCATCACTTGCTGTCAAAAATTGACGACCATCGGGGCTAAAAACGACACTTTTGACGGCCTTCTCATGTCCGAGTGGGAATTCGGCTAAGAGATTACCTTTGGTATCCCACAATCGGGCAATTTTATCCTCACTGGCGGTGAGAATTTGGCTACTATCGGGACTAAATGTTGCACTGTTAACCATCCACTGCCGTTCTTCTATGTCCTCAACTTTCCTGGGTACCCGCAACTCAGTGAGGAGATTACCTTGGCTATCCCACAAGCTAACCGGATAGCACTGACAATCGGTGGGGAGGATTTTGCTACCATCCGGGCTAAATACTGCATTGATGTGACTGCCCCCTTGCAATACAGAGAGAAGATTGCCTTTGTTATCCCACAAACGGATGTTCTCACCATTGGTGGTGAGGATTTGACTCCCATCGGGGCTAAATCTTGCTCGATAGACGCCTTCTTCATGTCCTTTAAACTCTGCCAGGAGATTGCCTTTAAGATCCCATAATCGTGCCGTTTCATCTCGACTGGCGGTGAGAATTTGCCGGCCATCGGGACTAAAGACAGCACTGCTAACCAAACTTTCATGTCCCCGAAATATTGCCAGTTGAGCATTATTTTCAGACACACTTTCTAGAAGGGTTTCCCTAGCCACTATTTGCTCAGATTCAGCAGCAATTGAGGCTGACACATCCCACAAACGAGGCACTTGATCCCAACCAAAGGTGAGGATTTGCTTACCGTCTGGACTAAATACTGCACTCACTGCACTCTCATGTCCCCGCAACTTTGCTTTGAGATTGCCTTTGGTATCCCAAATTTGAGCAGTTCCATCTCGACTACTGGTTAGAATATGCCGGCCATCGGGGCTAAATCCTTGTACACCCCAGCGATAAACTTTATGTCCCTGGAATTCTGCTAAAAGATTGGCTTTAGTATCCCAAACCCTGGCTGTATAGCTACTAGCGGTGAGGATTTGCCGACCATCGGGACTAAATTCTGCACTGTAAACCGACTCTTTATGCCCCTGAAACACGGCTAACCCATTACCTTGGGTATCCCACAGACGGGCAGTTTTATCTGCACTAGCCGTGAGGATTTGGCTACCATCGGGACTAAATTTTGCATTAATGACACTATCTTCATGTTCCTGAAACTCTTTGAGAAGATTACCTTTGCTATCCCATAAGTAAACAATTCCATGGGAATCGACAGAAAGGATTTGGCGACCATCCGGGCTAAATACAGCTTTTGAGGAGACTAATCCGCCACTTGTTATCTTTTGATGACCTTGGAACTCAGCGAGGAGATTGCCGTTGATATCCCACAAATGAAATTTATCCCTAAAACCGGCTCGCTCGGAAAACCGACTAATGGTGAGAATTTGCCGGCTATCTGGACTAAATACGGCATTTATGACTTTATCGCCATTCTCAACCCCTCGGAACTCTTTGAGGAGATTGCCTTTGAGATCCCACAGGCGGATGGCTTCATACTCAGTAATGGTCAGAATGTGCTGGCTATCGGGGCTAAAGATAGCACGTCTGACTTCTTTGTCATGACCTCGAAATACCGTTAAATGATTGCCATTAAGATCCCATAGACGGGCAGTTTCATCCTCACTCGCCGTCAAAATTTTACTGCCATCGGGGCTAAAGACAGCACTGGTGACATCCGCCTCATGTCCTAAAAACACGGCGAGTTGTCCAGCAAATGCTTGTACTGGTTGTTTTATTCCTGATGGGTTAAGGTTTTCTGTTGTTGATGACTCAGACACTCTGGTAGTTCTGGGTTGGCCGCTGATGGGGATGCTGTAGGTGGTAGCGAATACAACTCCTATCACCAGAGGGAGACAGCGATGCACTTTTCGGTATTTATCTGGCAGCATAATTGTTTTTTGGGAGAGTTAAGAATTGGGAGAGGGGGGTCAACTAAACCTTTCTCTAGCGAATCCGTAAAAGCCAAAAGCTATAGTTTCTTTTTGGATAGGCAAATCTGCTTAGCGTTGGCTCATTTTTTACCGAGGTGATTAAAATTAAGATTCGCTGGGCGTTAGTTGTCAAAAAAAAATATTTATGTTAAAGAGAAACTCTATCATTTTTTATAATCTTTGTCTGTCATTGGCTGCGTCAACGGTGAGGAAAAGACGTTAAGGGATGTAACTTGAATCGATCGGCGGGGCGTTGGCTCGTCGATGTTATTATCTTTTGACCCACATCTGCGGAATGTGGGTTTTATGAACAGGCAAGATGCCTGTTCCACAATAAAATTTATATTTTGTGGAACAGGCATCTTGCCTGTTGCTGACCATAGTGCGAGATAGCAGTAAGTCCCTTTAGGGCGTATAAATTATGTTGAAGTAAATGCCGTTATCTTGCAGATTGTCGCCTTTATCGCTAATCCTCACCAAAGGAAAAGCGTAATCTACGCGCAGGTTCACCCGCTGTATCGGTTCCCAGATTACCCCCAAACCCAGACCTGCTAAAAATGTCTGATTGGTTAATGTATTAGGATTGTTCGCAACGTTCCATACGGTACCCGCATCCAAAAAAGGAGCCAATTGAAGTTTGGGATTTCCCGAAGCATCGCGTTGTAAAGTAATCCGATCTTCGATGGAAACTCTGAAGCCGTTATCGCCAGAACGGACGTTTTGGCGGTAGCCGCGCAAAGATTGTCCACCACCAATTACAAATTGCTGGGAAGGCAACAAACTATTAGCTGACAACTGTAAGTCTGCCTGCAAAATTAATAAATGTTTGTCATTCAATCGCTGTACTCGCTGCACTTGACCCAGCCAACTCAAAAATTGTCCGTCGGGATCGGAACCTTCGTTTTGAGTAGCATCAAACAAGCTAGTGCCGATCGTAAATTGCGATCGCACGGCCCAAGCACCCTGCGGGTCGCGCCGAATGTAGTCCTGTCCCAGCTTAATTGCACTCGTAGTGCTGACACCATTGGAGTCCGGGCCGGTGCCAAAAGGAAACGGTTCGCCTTCGAGAAAAGTTCTGCCTGTCTGATAAGTAAAACCAGCAGATAAGGCAAATTCTTCGATCGGCGTTCTCCGCAGCGGCTGGCGGTAACTAACTTCAAATAAATGCGATTTTCCCGAAATGTCAAAACGGTTAAAAGGTGCTTGTACGATACTGTTGCGATTCGGTGCCGCCCTCAATTGCAAAGTGCCGTTCATCGCATTTAGCGGCACGCGATAGCTAAAATCAAACACGTCTGAATCGCCGAGCGAGCGATAATAAGCTGCTGCCAGTTCGTCGCCATTTCCTGTTATATTGCGGTGCCGCAAACTAACTCCCAATCTTTCGGAACCGACACTGGGAGGCGAGTAATTGTCAATGCTGAAAGTAGGTTGAAATGGATTAGCTTCCGAAACTCGGACGATCAGAATGCTCTCGGCTTCATTATCCCCGGCCCGCAGACTGGCTTCTACATTGTCAAATAAAGGATCGACTCGCAGCAGCCGGAGTTGGTCTTCTAATAAAGCTGTGCTTAAAGGCCTTCCGGCACCGAGTCGAATCCGGCTGCGGATGTAACTTGGATTCAATCTTTTAGTTCCTTCTACCTCAATTCGGGCTAGCTTGCCTTCAATCACTTGAATTTGGACTACCCCTGCGGTGATAGTTTGGGGCGGCAAGACTGCTCTCGAAGTGATGTAGCCACGATTGAGGTAAATTTCGGTAATTTTGTCGGCGATTTGTTTGAGCTGTTCTAGGGTGGTAGAACGGCCTTCTAAGGGGTTGACTAAGGCATTAATTTCGTCTTGGCTTAAAATTGTGCTGCCAACTACTTGAATTTTCTGCACATCAATTGGTGTATTCGGCAGCGTTGGGGGAACTGGCGACGGAGACGGCGGCGCTACTGTGGGTGGTACTTGGGGAGGTTCTGGGGAAGGCTGCGGGGCCGGTTGCAGAAATCGATCGCGATTGGGATCTGGCTGAGTCGGCGGCGACGGTAACAGCGGATTTGGTACTAGATCGCGGTTTAAGTCGGGCGGGAGGTTTCCCGGTGGCGTCTGCGGGTTCTGGGCTAAAAAATTACAATCTAGCGGGTTCTGACATTGGCGATCGTTGTCAACCAGATTTTTTGCTACGGGCAAGATGCCCGTACCACAATCAATCAAACTGCTTGTGGAACAGGCATCTTGGCTGTTCTCGGCTCGGTTCGATTGTGTTTCTGGTTCAGGGTTGGTCTCGATCGCATCGGGAAGCTGATTTAAGTTTGTTGCTGTTTCATCCTGCTTGATTTCCAGTTTTTGAAGTGCTAATACTTGATTGCCCGTATCTACTGAGTTGTCAGCGGCGACGGGCAACTGAGAAATATCGTTTGTTTGGGATATAGCTTTATTGGCATACAAGCAAGCCATCGGGAGCGCAGTTAGAAGTGAAATCCCCAACCGAAATAGTGCAATATTTGCATTCGGGCGCATAATTAATAATTTCTCTAAAATAAGTTTGTCGCCTGCTTGACTATGCCAGTTTATCATTTAGTATTAGGCGAAATTTGACCATCAAAATTTCCACAGTCCGGCTTTCAATATGCCAGAAGTCCGAACTGCCGATCGGTACAAAAATTTTAATTTATTTAGGACGATCGACCAAACAACCCGCAACAGGCAAAAATCATCTGTGGCGCTGCCAAATACCGCGATCGAAACCGAGCTTTTCGTACTTGCTGCACCCCTCATACCATGTGAGATTTGAGATTTGGCAATGACTCGCCCAAAAACGGATACCGTGCCCCGAACGCTCATCAGTGTAGATCCTAAAATTTTAGACTCCTGTTCCTGCTCCCAGATTCAATGCAGCAAGTAAATCTAAAATCTAAAATCTAAAATCTAAAATCGACTGACTTATGGGTATCAGGGTTTGGGGTACGGGCCTACCGCTGCATTCTTTGCGTGAAGCTGGTGTCGAATTATTTTCTTGTGATAGGTGTTAACTCACTTGCGACTAAGGGTTCTTGGGCTATTTTGCCGAGTTCGACTGAGTTGAGCACTGCTGACCACTGGCTCGCTAAACTGGCATCGCTGGGAGACTGGATACGCAATTGAGCTAGAGTTGCCAGGTACTCGTACCAGAGATTTTGTTGGGCGAAGATGCTGAGCTTGGTGAGATCGGACGATCGATCCAACTCTGTTTTCACGGTTGGGGGGAGTGCGGTGCGGTTGATCCACCCGGAAACGAGAACATCATCTGTTGTATTTTTGGGGTTGCATTTGATAGTAAAGTACCATTGATAGTTTTTGCCAACTTCCAAGGCTGGCGAGTTGTCGTCGGAGTCGAGGCTGACGCTAACTACACCTGCACGGCTAGTTACCATGCGAAAACTTTTTTTGTATAGTGTTTTGTCCCTTTCGTCTGCTAACTCAAACTGAACTGTTTTGTCTAGGGCTACGGGAAGGTAGTAGAAAAATGTTGGCTTTGCTGATATGGTTTGCCCCATAGTTGATTGGGGAATCAAGGCAGTTAAGGCAGTGGTGGCCGTGGGGCATTCTAAGCCGCGGGTTCCTCCCCCTTCCCGCCTTCCGGGTACTCCGTCCTGTGGCGGTTGAAAGCTATTCCAGGCGGATCCCAATTGCTCGCTGTTGGGTCTACTTCCGCTTGCTTGGGCGGGTTGAACTGTTTGCCAGTTGAGGGGTAGCTGCGGTGGTGATGCGCGCTGGACAATGTTTGCGGGGCTGTTGAGAGCCTCTGCTGGTATTAAAAAACTACCGGCGGCCAGTGCCTTTAAAGACAGAATTAAGGAAAGAGCACCGATATTTAGAGCAGACTTCAAAGCCATGACGAACCTGCCTTCTGATGAACCTAGGAACTTTATCGCACGGTTTTATTCTATCCAAGGTTTTGACCGATATAGTAATCTGTTGTACTTAATTTATATCTTCAGGCAGATACGATTATTTGGGTCGCTCTGCTCAACATAGAATTCTCTGTCGCGTTTGTCAGTGGTAGCTTAGTAGTTATACTTACTTCCATTCACTGCAGCAGGTTGGGTTGAGCTTGTTAAACCCTAATATTCGGGGTGTTTTAACTCTAGCAAGAGGCTACAACGCGTCTTTTGGTAAAAACACCTGGTTGATGCGTCAGTCCTGGATATCAGGAAACTCGGCAATTTTGCTGGTGAACCTCAAGCGATCGGCTACAAGTTACAAATCAGTTTTTGTGTACAATACCGGCAAGAAATTTAGCATGAATCTCGATTCACCTGTTCTCTCGGACAAACAGCCTTCGGGGCTGCGGATGGTCAGACCCATCGGAGTCTTGGCACTGCACGGCATTGCTTTTTTAGGAAATAGGTTGTTCGCTGTCGATCGCGCCGAAGGGCTGCTATTGGAGATCGATCGAGAAAGTGACAACACTACGGTTTTGAATCCTTATCAAACGGCTAAGTTTGCCGGCGCAACGGGGCTGGCTATTTCGGAAGATACTCTCTGGTTTGCGCGGGATGAGGATATTTGTTGCTGTCGGGGCGCAATTCTGGACGGGGCGATCGCTGAACTCAAACCGGAACATTTTGTTTCGCTTTCTTATCCTGCTGACGGGATTGCTGTGTGGAAATCTACGCTTTATGTGACTTGCCAGAGATTGGGCTATATTCTGGTTTTTGATCTGAAAAGTGGTCGGGAAATTACTCGGTTTTACGCCCCCGGTATTGGGGTAGAAAATATCACAGTCCGGGATGAGGAAATTTGGGTTTGCGACAAGACTGAGCAAACTGTTTACTGTTTGGAACGGGGAACTGGGGAGATTAAATTTAGTGTTTTGACTCCCTTTGAGTCGCCTTCGGGTTTGGCTTTTCACAAGGATTCCGAAACGGGGGAGGAGGTTCTGTACGTGGCTTATGCCGGGGATGAACTTTACATCCGGGATGACCCGAATTCGGAAGATCCTTTTCAGTTGACGAAGCGCGATCGCACTTTTATTCAGCCTTTGTCTTTTCACTACAATGAAGCCGATCGCTACGCTTTGTCAAACGGTTTTTTGATGGAAATGTCTTATGTGGAGGAACTGTCTCCTCTCGATGAGGTAGATATCGAAAATTTGGAGTGGCGGATTGCTTTGCCTTCGCAAACTCACCGGCAAAAGGTTAGGAAAATTACGCCGATTGGAATGCCTTTTACTGAGGAAATTCAGGAAGGGGAACGGGTGGCGGTGTTTAAGTTTGATCGGCTGCACCCTGGGGAACGCCGAATTTTTGGCTGGAAGGCTTTGTTAGAAGTTCGATCGATTAAGTATCAGTTGTCACCGAGGGATGTGGAAAAGATTCCGAAGCTGTCGCCGGAGTTTGCAGCTAAGTATTTGGTAGATAATGACAATTTGGCGATGGATACGGAAATTGTGCGATCGGCTGCTGTGGCTGCCATTGGCTCGGAAACTAACATTCTCAGGCAATTGCTGAGCATTCGTAATTTTGTTTACGATCAACTTTCTTACGGAATTAGGCCTCACATTGACACTCCCGATATTGTGCTGCGGCGTGGTATCGGTTCCTGTGGCGAATATGTGGGACTTTTGTTAGCTTTGGCTAGGTTAAACGGGATTGCTTGCCGCACGATCGGCCGCTACAAGTGCCCCGCTTTTGGTGACAGAAAAGGTGTGTCGCTGGAACCGGATTTCAATCACGTTTGGCTGGAATTTTACATTCCAGGTTTTGGCTGGGTGCCGATGGAATCTAATCCTGATGATATTCAAGACAGAGGCCCTTATCCGTTGCGATTTTTTATGGGTTTGGCTTGGTATCACGTAGAAATTGGCAAGGGAATTCGGTTTCAAAGTCTCACTAGCGGCGGTCTTCCTTTAAATAAGGAGGAGGTTTCCGTGGGAAGTCTGGCAATTAATCATGTTAGGTTTACCATTTTGTCAGAGTTGCCAGCAGTTTGAAGGGAGTGTTAACAGTTAACAGTTAGCCGTCTAAATTCAACTGTTAATTGTTAACATTTTTCATCTAAAATCGAAAGTAGAAAATGTAAAATCAGAGGAAGAGGGGTTGTGGAATTTTCGATTGCTAATTTTCTCGTTTTAGTGGCCTTTGTACTGCTAGTGACAGTGACTGGCGGGGTGGCTTATTTGACTTCTGTTGAGTGGCGCGATCGTAGGCGGTTAGATAAGGCTAAACGGAAAAAAAAGTAGCTCTTTGCTGTTGACAAAGTGCATTTTTTATGATAATAAGCAAGGCGAGCGGGTTGGCTCGCCTTGTTTTGTGATTTGAGGTATTTTCACCGCAGATGATATCAAGTTTGGTAACATAAACGTTGTAGGTTCGTAGTGAGGACTTGAGTTTTCATACAAAACTATGATTCATATCGTTTCCGGTTGGATCGGAAGGATTTAACCACAGAGAACGCAGAGAACACAGAGGGAGATAAGAGAGATGAATAATTCCGATGAAGCGTGGAGTTGAGACCGCGGGCGGGACGCCCGCGACACAATAAAAACACTAAAATAAACACAGATGAAAAAGGGAATTTTGGAGTTGATATCTTAAGTCCACTGTCGGAAAAATGTATTTTCTTGCCAAGCGGCGGCGGTGCGTTTTTCAAGTGCTGCCATTTCTGTTGGGTTCAGGGGTTTGAATGCTTGGGCGACTTTTAAGTTTTCTTCTAATTGCTTTACTGACTCGGCGGCGATGACGCAGCAGTGCACGCCGGGAAGTGAAAGCGTGTAGCCCATTGCTTGGTGCATTCCATCTAAAACACCGTTCTGAAATAATTTGCCGTAAGCTGGTATTTTCATGGCTATGACGCCGATGTTTTTGGCTTTGGCCACTGGTAAAGCGCTGGTAACAAAGGAGCGCGGGTGATGTTTTTCGGCGGCGTTGAGGCAGATTAATGTTGTGTCAAAAGGATAGCGTTCCAAGCCTGCAGCAATGATGGCTGGTTCGTGGTGTCCGGTGATGCCGGAAAAACGAATTATTTTTTGCTGTTTGGCTTCTTCGATCGCTTTTATTGCTCCTTTGGTACTGAAAATTTGGTCTAATTCGGCTTGGAATGAGACGTGGTGGAGTTGCCACAAGTCTAGCCGATCGGTTTTCAATCTTTTGAGCGATTGCTCTAAGTCTCTCCACGCACCGTCTCTGTCTCTGGCGGCGGTTTTTGAGGCTAGGAATAGGCGATCTCGATATGGTGGCAAAACTTTGCCTAAGTTTTCTTCGCTGGGCCCGTAGTCGGCCGCCGTGTCAAAATAGCGAATGCCTAGTTCGATCGCCCGTTCAATTTGCGCCGCTGCTTCTGCTTCTCTTCCCGGCTGCGACAGCGGTGTTTGTCCGGCCCCCCCCAAACCGAAAATCGGCACTTTCACGCCGGTGTTGCCTAAAAGTCGTTCTGGCATTTTTACTGTGGCGGCCGCCTGGTTATTGGGTGCGGCTATGATTTCCCGATCCTGCTGTTCGATCGCCTTAGCACCTGCAATGCCGCTGGCAACAGCTATACTGCTCAATATAAAATGGCGGCGAGTCTTTTTGCGGGTCATTGTTTCCGTCTCCTCAGAATATGTAAGTATAATTTAACCTGAAAGTTAAATGAAGTCATTAGTCATTAGTCATTAGTCATGAGTCATTGGTTATTTGTCCTATGTTTCTTGTTAGTTATTCGTTCTAATAACCAATAACCAGTAACCCATGCCCTATGCCCCATGCCCCATGCCCTATGCCCTATGCCCCATGCCCCATGCCCTTGTCAATTATCCATGCGCGAATCAGTTCGTTTATCTGTTCTGGTACTTCGTCGTGGGGACAGTGACCGGCTTTGATAAAGTGTTCTGTCAACTGCGGATAGTGTTTGCGAAATTTGGCGCTTCTTTCTGTGGAATTCATCCACGGATCGCCTTCTCCCCAAAGCATTAGCAACGGGCAGGTTAATTGACTAAGTAATACGTCAATTTTTTCGCCTTGGGGTGTTCGGAATACGGACGCGAATACTTTGGGGGCACCGGGATCGCAGGAGGGAAGGTATATTTCTTCTACTAATTGGTCTGTGACGGCGCTTTGGTCGAGATAAACTTTTTCTAGGGTTTTCCGAATTGTCGATCGCTGGCGCACGTACTGGAACAGCAGAAAACTTGCCCAATCTTGCTGAAATAAGGTTTTAGCTACTGCAGATATGGCTTTTTGCAAGGGCGGGGCTTCGGGTGCGGGCTGCGGTTCGCTGAAGGGGCCGGCGCTGTTGATTAATATGAGTCCGGCTGCTGATTCGGGGCGCTGGGCGGCTACACACAAGGCGGCGTAGCCTCCGAGGGAGTTGCCTGCTAGTACGGCGGGCCGGCCGATGATGTTGGTGATAAAGTCGTGGAGTTGGTCGCGCCAGAGGTCGCCGCTGTACTGTAATTCGGGTTTTGCCGATCGCCCGAATCCCAAAAGGTCGATCGCCCACACTTCAAAGTCTTTGCTCAGGCCGCTTATATTTTTGCGCCAGTGGTCTGTGGATGCTCCAAAACCGTGAATTAACAGCAGGGGAGGGCGTTCTGGATGCCGATCGCTGGATCGAACGTAGTATACTGAATGCCCTCGCCACTGCCAGTAAGTTCCAGCTATGGGGGCTGTGTTTATGGCTGGGGTTGCTTGCATAATGTAAAGAAATAATTATTTACTTTAACTATTGTATCGCGACATTCAGATTTATATAGTTTTACCAAGGAGCCGGAGTTGCGCCAGCAAAGGATTGGTCAATTTGGGCGAGTTGAGATATCGGGCTCTCACGCACTCATAATTAATAAGTTTTGTAACAAATATTGATTTTGTGAGGGGCGCAGCAATGGGAGATATTTGACCCGATCGCATTTTGGATAATAAATTGGGTTTTGGCTGCAACATACCTAGGTATGATGATTTTGCTGTTTGGTGGCAAAATCAAGTTCTGGACGATGGCGCTTGCCTAGGGGCTGCGAGGGTCGAACCTGATTGGCGAGGGTTAAGGGATCGACTTTTTTATAGTTATTGGAGAGCTTTTCTAGGTGGGGATCGTTTGTTCAAGAGGTGTTGACGGCTTCGAGGATGCAGCTAGTGGTTTGGTTGCTAGCTGGCAAAAGCTGAGCTCAAAATTTCGCTGCTGGGAGAACTTATAAGTAAAATTACTGATGGTTCTCTGCAGAAGTTTCTCAGAATCGCTGAATATTTTGTGACGTGGTTTGCTGTTCTTAATTGCTTGGATACTCTAAGATATAAGTAGAGCTGCGCCGCTCAATTAATTAGCATTTTGAATACTAGGGAGCCAACTATGCAGGGTGTGAACTTTATCCACCTGAAAGTTAGGGAGTTTTCTGAGTGATTGCTATTTCACCTCGTCCCGTCGGACGCAATTGGATTACTATTAGCTTCGCTTCTACTCTATACCTTTGTCCTATTTTGGATCTGCTCCTAGCAGAGGTGCCAGAAATCTGGCAAGCCCAATTGCGGTTGGGGCTTCAAGAAGCTTTGGTAAATGCTGCTAAGCATGGAAACAAATTAGATCCCGGTAAAACTGTTGGAGTCCGTTTTTCGATCGTCCAAAACCAATATTGGTGGGTGATATCGGATGAAGGTTCTGGCTTTAAGGCCCCTTGCAGTTGCAACCTTTATACCGATGATTGCGACAATCTCCTCGCAGAGGAGGTTGCAGATAACTCTGCACTACCCCATGTGGAACAGGAATGTGGTAGGGGGTTGTTTATTCTTTACCAAATATTCGATCGGGTAGAGTGGAATTCTCAAGGTACCGAGTTACGGCTGTGCAAAGAACTTCCCAGTCGCTATCGGCTGCCGGGGTTGCGCTAGCACCGCTATGAAAGCAGCAGTTTTCACCTCAGCTAGACCTGGAAATTTTTTCGTTCCCGGACTGAAGTTGGCAGTGAGAATTTGAACGCTATGGCTATTGATAGCTGATCATAATGCAAAATGTGAGTTTTGAGTTAAAAAAGTATAAATCTTTTGAACTCACAATCGCGCTGCTCGATCGAGCGGCGCGATTGTCTAAGTTTTGAGCAACTACTCAAGCCAAAACTCCAGAATCAAAACTCAAAATCATTTGCCGTGGGTGGGACAGGGAGGAGCAGATATCGATCGATCCAGCCATCCTGCTGCTTGGTTTAAGCGCGGGAGAGCTTCTTCGGGCTGTTTTTTGAGCAAAAAGACCAAAGCAGCCGCAGCTTGCTCGCAGGCGCGCGCGGAACGGTTGGCTTTGAGGCGATGCCAATCTTTTTCGGGGATGGCGAGGCGCGCGGCGAGAGCTTGGGCTAGTTCTACCGTACTCAGCTCGTTGAGGTTGACAGTTTGGGTTGTTTGTGTAGTTTCAAGCATAATTGGCAATTATACGGATTTGGCTGCCGTTTCAGAATTTTAAAAATATACTGCATATAATAACAACTTAATTGGAAATCGGTTTTTTTTATTATTATTGTCAGGTTTGCAGATCGAAATGCCTCAACAGCCGTCAGAGTTAAATCCCGAAGAGCAAGAAAGTGAGTTTGTTCAAGCGATCGCAGCAGTTGAGCGATCGCTCGCAGCAGTCAAAGAACGGTACACTCAAATTCAGGTCGATCGACAGCGCCAAGTCGAACTCGGTCATCGCCGCGAAGAAATCCGCCAGTCGGGGCGCCGAAATCCATTGCCGCAACTCAAAAAAGAATTGCGGGAAATTGAGCAAGAATTGGAAACTATCGAGTTGAATTTAGAAAGCAGCCTGTTTTCGTGGGGAAGCATAAAACAACCTTTTTGGCAAGCAGTTCGGTTTGGGGGGCTTGGCATTTTGATCGGTTGGATTTTGAAATCCTATGTCGGTTGAATTATGTTATGATTTTTGATTTTTTTTTACCGCAGAGGGCGCAGAGGGCGCAGAGGAAGAGAAAAGAGAGAAATATGGTGCAAAATATTAAATAAACAGGAGTGGATATGACAACTCAACGAATAGCAGCAATTTTGCGCGCTGGTGAACCCGACGAAACTGTAACTGTTCAAGGCTGGGTTCGCACTAAGCGCGAATTGAAAGAATTTGCCTTTGTCGAAGTCAACGATGGTTCGGCGATGGCTAACTTGCAAGTAGTCATAAATTCCGATTTGCCAGATTTTGAAAATGTACTGAAACAACTGAATACAGGTGCATCTCTAGAAGTGTCGGGTGTGCTGGTAGCGTCTCCGGCGAAGGGACAGCGAATTGAGTTGAAAGCTTCACAAGTACAAGTTTACGGCGATGCAGACCCGCAAACTTATCCCCTGCAAAAAAAGCGCCATTCCTTTGAATTTTTGCGGACAATCGCGCATTTGCGGCCGCGCACAAACACTCACGGTGCTGTCTTTCGAGTCCGCAATGCTTGTTCGGCGGCCGTACACCAATTTTTTCAAGAACGTGGTTTTTTGTGGGTTCATACTCCGATTATTGCTGCTAGCGACTGCGAAGGTGCGGGGGAAATGTTCGCCGTTACTAATTTTGATTTAAAGAATGTGCCGCGCACTGATTCGCAAGAGGTTGATTATGCTAAAGACTTTTTTGGAAAGCGCGCCTATTTAACAGTTAGCGGCCAGTTGGAAGCGGAAGTTATGGCGATGGCTTTTGGCAATGTTTACACTTTTGGCCCTACTTTTCGAGCGGAAAATTCTAATACTTCGCGACATTTGGCTGAGTTTTGGATGATTGAACCGGAGATGGCTTTCTGCGATTTGCAGGGAGATATGGATTTGGCTGAGGCGTTTTTAAAGTACATTTTTAAATACGTTTTGGAGCATTGCCCGGAAGATATGGAGTTTTTCAATGAGCGCATTGACAAAACGGTTTTGGCTACTGCTGAAAATATCATTAATAATCAGTTCGAGCGGATTACTTATACTGAGGCGATCGCACTTTTGGAAAAAGCAGACAAAAAGTTTGATTTTCCGGTAAGTTGGGGCTTGGATTTGCAGTCGGAACACGAGCGTTATTTGGCTGAGGATTTGTTTAAAAAGCCGACCATTGTCAGCGACTATCCCGTCGGGATTAAAGCATTTTATATGCGTTTAAATGAGGACGAGAAAACGGTGCGAGCAATGGATGTTTTGGCTCCTAATATTGGGGAAATTATCGGCGGTTCGCAGCGGGAAGAAAGGCTGGATGTGTTGGAGCGGCGCATGGAAGCCCAGGGTATGAATAAGGAGGAATTGTGGTGGTATTTGGATTTGCGCCGCTACGGTACTGTGCCTCACGCTGGGTTTGGTTTGGGATTTGAACGGTTAGTGCAGTTTATGACTGGAATGGGGAATATTCGGGATGTGATTCCGTTTCCGAGAGCGCCTTTGAGTATTGATTTTTAGTGTAGGATTGTGTGGCAAAGAGGAGGGACACGGCATTGCCGTGTCCTTACCCAGATCGGCGACTCCTAATCACAAATAAATTAAGTCGCCGAGGGAATTGTGATATCAACAGATTGCACTTTTACCGAAGTTCCCAAACTCGATAACGGCGGTTGAATTGCCTCCGTATTTCCCACTACTAATGTTACCAGATTCTCCGGTTTCAAGTAAGTCTGGGCTACGCGCTGCACGTCGGCAATTGTTGCTGCTTCGATGCTGCGGCGGTAGCGAAAAATGAAATCTTCGGGATAACCGTAGTATTCGTAGCGGATTAATCGCGACAAAGTTTGACTGGGATTTTCAAATTTGAAAATGAATGAATTTAGGGTGGAATCTTTAGCAAAAGCTAATTCTTCCTGGGTAATTGGTTCGGTGCGGATACGATCGATCTCTGCCCGAATTGACTGGATAAACGGTACTGTGGCATCCGATCGCGTTTGGCCTCCAGCGACAAACACCCCCGGATAGTCATATCTCGGACTCCAAGCAGCGTATACTGAATAAGCTAAGCCTTGGCGCGATCGCACGTTATTAAACAAACGGCCGCCGAAACCGTTGAGAACCCCATTCATCACATCCAAAGCACCGTAATCTGGACTGCTGAGCATTCCGCCCAAATGTCCCATCTGCACGTAACTTTGACTTAATTGCGGCTGATTTACCAAAAATATGCCGCCGTCCTTTGCTGGCGATACGGTTGGTAGAGCAGGCACTTCTGCACTTTGACTCGGTTGCCAGTTGCCGAATTTTTCCTCGACGAGCGATCGCATTTTAGCTGTATCAAAATCGCCAGCAATACCCAAAATCATATTCTTGGGATGGAAATATTTCTGGTAGAAACTCACCACATCGTCGCGGGAAATATTGGCGAGGGTTTTGTATTCTACCGTGCGCGCGTAAGGACTGCGATCGCCATAAATTAACTTTTGAAACTCGCGGCCGGTAATATCGTTCGGATCGTCATTGCGGCGGGCGATCGCACCTTGAGTTTGGTTCTTCGCTAAATCTAACTTTTCCTGAGCAAACATTGGCTCCCGAATCACTTCCGCAAATAAGTCAAACACGGGTTCCAAATCTTCAGCTAAAGCACTAAAATTAGCCGTGCCAGAAGCAACATCAATCCCCGTTTCTACCGAAGCTGCTCGCTGTTCTAGCAACTGATTTAATTCATCAGCAGTATGCCGGCTAGTACCGCCAGTTCGCATCACTTCTCCCGTCAAACCTCCCAATCCAATTTTATCGGCAGGTTCAAAACGATCGCCCGTGCGAAATAGCGCCGTTCCCCCGACTAACGGCAATTCCCGGTCTTCCATAAGATAAACCCGGATACCATTTTTCAGCTCGAAGCGAGTATATTTAGGCAGTTTAATTTCGGACAGCGGGGGAAATGTTAATTCGTCGTAGTGTTTGGGGGCCGCCGCAAAGGAAGGTAACAAATTAAACGTGCCAAGTGAAACAGTAAAAAAGCACAGCGATAGCAGAAATAACTTTACTTTTTTCAGTCTCAATTTAGTCCTTTTCATTCTTTCTCCTAAGTTTCCTATTGTGACATAGCGAGGCAGAGCCTCTGGATCTGCGTTCCCCGGCTCTGCCCAGGGCGTGACAACTTAACGTTAAACCTACCGTCTCTCTTGTTTGTCGCGAACTGCAAGATCCCCCCTAACCCCCCTTATTAAGGGGGGGAAAAGAGTGTTCTCAAAGTCCCCCTTCTTAAGGGGGATTTAGGGGGATCTAGATTCGACTAAAAGCGACATTTATTATGGGTTTTAGTCTTAAGTTGTCAGGAAGGGGCAGAGCCTGAAAACGAGTTTTTCTTCCTTCTTCCTTCTTCTTACAGTGGCAAAAGCTTACCAATCGTGCGATTTTCCGGGCGGAAAGTTGCCTGAGCGACACGCTGAATGTCAGCGGGAGTAACAGCGGCGATCGCATCCAATTCCTTAAACAAATTTCGCCACGAACCGGTGTTTACTTGATAGTCCACCAGCGAAAATGCCATGCCCATATTAGAATTGAGCGATCGCAACAAATCGGCTCTCGCCTGAGTTTTCACTCGATCCAATTCCAAAGCAGAAACCGGCTCTGTTTTCAGGCGATCGATTTCCTTCCTCAAAGCTGCAGCTACTTCATCAACGGTGCGGCCCGGAGCAGTTTGAGCGTAAAATAACATCAAATTCGGATACTTTTCCCCCGGATAACCGCTGAAACCTTGAGCAGCCAGCGCCAATTGCTGTTGTTCTACCAAAGATTTATAGAGCCGAGAAGTGCGGCCATCGCTGAGCAAAGAACCAATCATTTCATAAACCGCATTGTCGGGATGATTCATCGCCGGTTTGTGGTATCCTTCCAAATACCAAGGTTGAGTTTTTAATTGCAGCGTGACTTCTTTAGTTTGCGTTTGGGGAGGTTCGACAATCTCCAATTCTGGAGGCGCTGGTGAGGCCTTGTAACGGCCGAAATAAATTTGAGCGAGTCGCTTCACCTCCGAAGCTTTCACGTCTCCTACCACCGCCACAGTCAGCTTGCTGGGGACGTAGTGAGTATCGAAAAACTTCTGCACGTCGCTGCGGGTGAGGTTTTTAATGTCTTCAGTGTAGCCAATTACGGGGCGACGGTAGGGATGAACAGAGAAAGCTTTGTTGGCAAAAGCTTCAACCATTTGTCCGATCGGAGAATTCTCGGTTCGTAGCCTGCGCTCTTCTAAAATTACCTGTTTTTCTTTGTAAAATTCCCGAAATACTGGTTCTAGAAATCGCTCGGATTCCAGCGACATCCACATTTCTAACTTATTAGCTGGAAGGCTGTAAAAATACATTGTGGCGTCGGTGGAAGTAGCGGCATTTAGTCCGACTCCGCCTGCTTGTTCCACTATTTTGCCCAGTTCATTGCGCTTGACAAATTGTGAAGCTTCGGCTTCAACTTTGTCAAATTCTGCTTTTAATTGGGCGACTTCTTCAGTTTTGCCGCTGGCCTTGGCTGCTTGCATTTGCTCGAAGAGTTGGTCTTGTTTTTCTAGCAGCGGCTTTTCGGCTTGGTAGTCGGTAGTGCCGATTTTTGGCGTGCCTTTGAAGGCTAAATGTTCGAGATAGTGAGCGACTCCGGTTTGGCCGTCGGGTTCGTTTGCGCCGCCGACATCGGCGTGAATCAGAAACGATGCTACGGGCGCTCTGGGCCTTTCGAGTACGATGAATTTCATGCCGTTGTCGAGCTTAAATTCGCTGACTTGGCTGATTACTCGATCGAGCGACGGTTGAACAGAGACTGCTTGGGAGCCGCTAGCGGGGTTGGGGCGGGCGAGGGCGATTTCGGGGGAAAGTCCCCACCACAGCAGTACAGCGGCTAGCAGGGAGGCGATGAATCGAGTTTGGCTCACGGGCGATTCTCTAGGGGATAGCTTCGCTTCACGGGGTTTTTGGAACTGCGGGGTCATTCGATTTTAGATTTTAGATTTTAGATTTTGGATTGTCAAACAAACAATGTTTGTGCTCGGTGGCCAGAGATTCTTTTCTCAGGATAAAGATTTTTTGAGGCATAAGCGATCTGTTGCGCCGCAGATGTTAGGCTGATACAGCAAATCTCAAAAAGGGTCATTCGATTTTAGATTTTAGATTTTGGATTTTGGATTGTCAAACAAAAAAATGTTTGCCCTCAATGCCAGAGATTCTTTTTAAAACTTAACATCAATTAGTCCCTCAGTCCAGCTCCCGTAGTTCCAAGTAGCAAATTACCCATTGCAAAGCCATGCGAATTTTTAATCAGTCTCCTCCTTCTGAAACAGAAACCAAGAAGCGGATTTTACAAGCCGCTCAGCGGTTGTTTGCCCGCAGCGGATACGACGGGACGACAACTCGCGATTTAGCAGCAGCGGCTGGGGTGGCCGAGGGTACGCTATTTCGGCATTTTGATAATAAAAAAGCGATTTTGATTGAGGTGGCGACGGAAGGATGGGTGGAGTTGCTGACGGATTTGCTGACAGAATTGAGCGAGATGGGCAGTTACAAAGCAGTGGCTCAGGTGATGCGGCGACGGATGCTGAATATCCGCGAGAATAGCGACATGATGCGGGTGTGTTTTTTGGAGGCACAATTTCACCCGGATTTGCGCGACAGAATTCAGTTGGAAGTCATCGGAAAAATGAGCGATGTGGCTGAGGCTTTTTTTGAAACGGCGATGGAAAAAGGAGTTTATCGGAAGATGAATCCGAAGATTGTCGCTCAGGTATTTTTGGGAATGTTTGCAGTCGCGGGTTTCAGTCAAAATACGATTATGGAGCCGAATGCTTCGCCCCAGGAAATGCAGGAAATGGCCGAAGGACTCGCAGATATTTTTCTGAATGGGGTTTTGCAGAAAGATCAATAATTAGTCATTAGTTATTAGTTATTGGTTATTTAAGCTGTGGAGCATTTAAACCAGTAACGAGGCTAGTAGGGTGCGTCAGCTAGAACCCTTACGCTGAAACGGAAAACCTTAGATGCTGACGCACCTTACGCAAGTCCTTTAAATGCCGAACAGCTTATTGGTTATTTATTGGTTATAACCGATATCTTGCAGCAATATCAATAAGAGGATTTTTCGTGGGGTCGGGCGGGTTTATAGAACCTATTTGCAAGCTTTAAGGCTGTTGGCGAACCCGCCCCTACGGCTAATTGAGAATGGTGCAATATCTCAGTTATAACCAATAACCCGTCACCCATCCCCAATCCCCAATTACTCTATAAATTCGTACATTTGCTGTACCCAATTCTCCCGGTTTTTCTGCCATTCATCCGTCACTACTTCCCAAGTTGTATTGCTTTCAAGTTCCAGCAATAGACTTGATACTTCTTCCAGCGTCGATGCTATATGACATTCTTCTACCCAACTTTCACGGATCATTTTCCAGAGACTTTGTACCGCTTCTCGCTGAAAATTTGATTCTAATTCAACTAGCAATTTCGCTAGGTGTTTTTCGTCACTTGCTGCTGATACCTCCCTCATCCAACAGTCGCGACGTTCTTTCCATTCTTCCGTCACTGCGTCCCAGTTTAGGTGGGCTTGAAACTCTAACAGTAATTGGTTTAGTTCTACCATATTAAATTTTGTCTTGTTTGCAGTTTGTGCTATTTTTGTACAAATTTTATTGATTGAGAGTGTTGGTTTTTTATAATGAGCTATGTGGCTGAGGCTTTTTTGGGAAACGGCTCAGGTATTTTTGGGAATGTTTGCAGTCGCGCCCTTCAGTCAAAATACGATTATGAAGCCGAATGCTTCTCGGCAGCAAATGCAGGAAATGGCTGAAGGACTCGCTGATATTTTTCTGAATGGAGTTTGGCAGAAAGATGAAGAATTAGTGATTAGTCATTAGGAAATGTTAGAGTCTGAAAACGCATATCTACAGGCTCTAAATCCTCGAAACTACTCCTTAAACTTGTGCATTTGCTGTACCCATTTCTCGCGATTCTGCTGCCATTCATCGGTCACCGCTTCCCAATTGGTATTGGTTTCAAGTTCCAGCAATAAACTTGATACTTCTTGAACAATCGATGCTGCCAGACATTCTTCTACCCAACGGTCTCGACGCTGTTGCCACTGAATATCCACCGATTCCCACTTCAAGTTAGATTCCAATTCAACTAGCAATTCTGCTAGATATGTCAGGTTAACTGATGCTGCCACATCGCTAACCCAACTTTCCCGGCGGTCTATCCATTCTTTTGTCACTCCTTCCCATTTGAGGTTGCTTTCAAACTCTAACAGTAACTGATTTAGTTCTACCATCTTAAATCTTGGGTTTTTTGTAGTTTGTGCTACAATTATACCAAAATTTTCACTAAACAGAGTGTTAAGTTTTTTTTAAGATTGCGGTCGCAGTGAAACTACAGAATAGATAACTGAATAATGAACGATGAATTTACTTTAGATATGCTAGAGATTCCCAGCGGTTGGAGGCGGGGCGAAGGTGACTGGACTGGAGTGGCGGCGGCTCTTGCTAGAGGGGAAACTGTCGAAGTAATTCAAGAAGTTGGTTCTACTTTGTGGCAAAACAGTCTGCCAGAAAAACATTCTTTGTATTGGGATGGGGAAAATCTATCAACTATCAAAGCCCGAATTTGGATTAGTTTCACCCAGAGAAGATTTTCGCCGGAATCTGTTTTGCCAAAGGTTCAGTGGCATCCGAGAGTGTTGTGGGTAGGGATAGGTTGTGAACGCGGAACAGGGCGAGAATTAATCGAAACTGCGATTAAACAAGTATGCCGTGCTTATCATTTAGCGGAAAGTGCGATCGCAGGTATTGCTACAATAGACACTAAAGCAGGTGAAGTCGGCTTGCTGGAACTTTGTCAAGCGCGAAATTGGCCGTTAAAAACCTTTGCTGCTGACATTTTAAGTTCCGTAAAAGTCCCTAATCCTTCCAATATTGTAGTCAAACAAGTCGGGACGCCTAGTGTAGCAGAAGCTGCGGCACTTTGTGCGATCGAACTAATATCTTGTACCATGCTCGATAACAGGCAAGATGCCTGTTCCACAATTCTCAACAACAGGCAAGATGCCTGTTCCACAAAGACTGAATCTGCTTGTGGGGAGGGCATCTTGCCCGCCCGTACCATTCTCAACAACAGGCAAGATGCCTGTTCCACAATTCTCAACAACAGGCAAGATGCCTGTTCCACAAAGACTGAATCTGCTTGTGG
>NZ_JAUBUC010000049.1:27343-28712 GCF_036705285.1 Microcoleus sp. B4-C1
GGAGGGCATCTTGCCCGCCCAGCAAAGGCTTTTAGTCCCTAAACAAATATTTCGCAGCAAAAATCCCCCCCTTTCACAAGGAGGGGTTAGGGCGGGTTCTGCGGTAACAGTAGCCGTTGCAGTTTGCCCGATCGAATATCTGGAGTATCTGGGATAATGTACTACTGAGACAAAGTATTGGCATTCACAAATCGACCAATCAACCCAGAAACGAATGACAACACAATGGAACCCACCAAAGCCGGCCAAAAACCGTTAACCACAAAGCCGATACTGAACACACTCGCTAACCAGGAAGCCAGGGAAAGCGAAATTGCATTGACAACGAATAAAAACAAACCTAAAGTAATAATGGTCAAAGGAAGCGTCATCAATGTAAGAATCGGTCTGACAACCGCGTTCACCAATCCGATAACAACAGCAGCCAGCATCGCCGCCGGAAAGCTAACCACCGCCATACCTGGTACAATGTTAGCGGTAATGATCAGCGAAACCGCTGCTACTATCCAAGTTAAGAAAAAACTTAGCATATCTTTTTGTCCATCTCCATCACTATTAATTCAGATTTTAACTGTTTAGTCGATCGACCAAAGTTCGGGATACACTACGAAATACCCACCTTGCGAGAATATCAGAATTATGAAACTCCGGCAACTAGCAGCATTCCTATTCGCGCTAACTATCTTCATCCTGCCGCGGCCAGCCCAAGCTCAATCTAAATATTACGCTCCGCCCTTGTCCTTTAGCAACGCCGAACTGACAAGACGCGATTTTTCTGGTCAAATGCTGCGGGCCGCTGAGTTTTCTAACGCTAATATGGACTTGACTAATTTTTCTAATGCCGATTTGCGGGGAGCAATTATGAGCGCTTCGGTGATGACTCAGGCAAATTTGCATGGAGCAAATTTAACTAATGCAATGATTGATCAAGTTAAATTTACTAAGGCAGATTTAAGTGATGCCATATTAGCAGAAACAATTTTGCTGCGTTCTACTTTTGAGGGAGCTGATATCACCGGCGCTGACTTTACTGATGCAATTATGGACGGATCACAAGTTAAAGAATTGTGCACAAAGGCCACCGGGATTAATTCCCAAACTGGGATTTCTACTCGCGATTCCTTGGGATGTCGCTGATATCATCTCCGGTCAATTACTGATGATTGTTTGTTGGGTGGGGGCGGGTTTTTGAAATTGTTTGTTTGGGGCGATTATGGTTGGTGGAACCTGCCCCTACACCACGAATACTTCACATTAACCTGATATTGGCATTAAATTCCCCAATGTACATGATGATTGTTTGTTGGGTGGGGGCGGGTTTTTGAGATTGTTTGTTTGGGGCGATTATGGTTGGTGGAACCCGCCCCTA
>NZ_JAUBUC010000049.1:28812-53087 GCF_036705285.1 Microcoleus sp. B4-C1
TTGGGTGGGGGCGGGTTTTTGAGATTGTTTGTTTGGGGCGATTATGGTTGGTGGAACCCGCCCCTACACCACGAATAATTCACATTAACCTGATATTGGCATTAAATTCCCCAATGTAAATAATGATTGTTTGTTGGGTGGGGGCGGGTTTTTGAGATTGTTTGTTTGGGGCGATTATGGTTGGTGGAACCCGCCCCTACGAAACCATATTTTGTAGGGGCGGGTTCCACCAAAAAGATATAACGATTACCAACAATTTAGATAAACCCGCCCCCACACCACGAATCATTCACTTTGCTTTTTTCTGAGAAGCCGCATAATGCTCACTCATTAACTGATTAACTTCTGGATTGTAAATCCGCAGATAATTCCAGTAATTCTCAAACACCGATTTCACGTATCCTTTCGTTTCAGGAAACGGAATCTTTTCCGCAAAAGCATCCGGGTCACTAAAACTAAACCTCTTCAACCAATCTGCTACTGCAGTTGGCCCGGCATTATAACTCGCCACAGCTAACATTGAGTTATTCTTGTACTCGTCGTGAGTGTGATCCAAATACCATGTACCGAGTTTAACGTTGTCGTCCACATTCTCCAATGAATACTTTTTGAGGCTGATTTGTCCAGCAACCCAAGCTGCTGTTTCCGGCATTACTTGCATTAAACCTGTGGCGCCAACTGATGATTTGATGGCGGGCATAAACCGCGATTCTTGCCGGATTAATGCTGTTACTAATACTGGATTTATTTTGCGATCTTGCGACCATTTGACAATGGTTTCTAAGTAAGGAAAAGGATAAAGCGCTTGCCAATAAATTGGTTGCTGTCTGAGTTCGAGGTATTGGGTTCTATCATCTGGTTTATCGCGCTGCCGCAAACTCCCAACCATCCACAAACCGTCTAAATTGTCTCCGACTGCAACTCGCATTAAACCGTCGGTAAACTGTTCGGCAATACTTGGTTCTACGCGGTCGATAAATTCTATTTGCCACAGCGTCCAAGCATCTCTATCTTGACCTAATTGATAGAGTTCTTTCAAGGCAGGAGAACCTGCCATTGGTTCGGGGCGCTGAGGCGGCCGCACTACATTGGGAGACAAATCTCGGACTGTGGTAAAGTCGCCGACGGGCCAGCCGAGAAGTACAGCCGATCGCCACGCAAAATATGATTCTGGATAGCGTAATATAGTGTACTCAAATGCAGTCTTGGCGTCTTGTTGCCGACCGAGTTGTTGTGCCCATTTCCCGACCCAAAATGCTGCTTCTGGAGCTTGTTCGCTGTCGGGATTATGGGTGGTTAATTCTCTGGCCCACTGCCAAGCTGATTTTAAATCTCCGCCTTTGGCAAACTGTTGGGCGATCGTCCACCGCAATTCGCCTGCTTTATCAGAATTATTGTATTTTGTCAAGAGCAACTTCCGGGTATCTGAGGCGGATTGACCACTGCGTGCTTTGTCGAGAAGTTGGGATTTATCTAACAAAGCTTCGGGGGCATGATTGGGGAATTTGCTAATAACTCGATCGAGCAAAACGATCGCTTCTTTCGGTTCGCTCAGCCGCGACAGCCGAATTAAACCCAAACCAGTATCTTCGGCATCGGGAAAATCGCGCACTAATTCTTGATAGGCAATTCTCGATTCCGGGATTTTTCCGTCGAGCCACAAACCGCGAGCTTTGCGGTAAAGATTTTTGGCGTTGCGGGGAGCTTTCCCGTAAGCAATAGCTCCTTTGCCATAATCTTGTTTTTCCCAATAGCCAAAGGCAATTTCTTCCCAATCTTCCGGTTTCAAACCGGCGCTGTTTCGCTGCACCAGTTGTTCCACAATTGTCCCGTAATCTTTGACATAATGACCGTGTTTTGCTACTAGCAGCATTAACTGGGGCTGATTGGGATTTTCTTTTAACTTGCCGAGAGCAATTTCTACGCTGCGGGGATGAGCGGGAAATTCAGTAATTGCCTGTTGCCAATATTCCGGTTTTGACTTGCCTAAAACATATAAAGCTTCCGCTGCTACCGGGTCGCTCGGATAGTTTTTGAGCAGTTCCTCCCAAGCTTTTTTAGTTTTGCCTTTGTCGCCGCTTAATTGGTAGGCTTGCGCCCTTTTCAGGGCAATGTGAGCAGCCAAAACCGGATATTCTTGCTCTAATTTGTCTAATAACTTTAATGCTTTAGCCGCATTTCCTTGCTGGATTAAATCGCTGGCAAGCAGGTAGCGGGCGCGGCTTTGAGGGGAGATTTGCTGCTGTGGGTTTGTACTTGCAGACTGACTGGTTGCGAGTTCAACTAATTTTGCCGATCGCTCGCTCGGTGACAGCGACACCAGCATCTTGACGGACGATTCGGAATTGGCTGCCTCCAGGGGCTGCTCGGCCTTCTGGGATGAGCCCAAACCCATCCATTTCATCGCAGCAACCAAAGAGCCGATCGCAATAACGCAAACTGAAACGCTGATTAAAACAGAAAATCGGGCCCGGCGTCGTTTTAGCATGGGAAAATTTAAGAGAATAAGATATAGAGAACCGATCGTTTGTCAAGAGCTATCACAGGCAGGATGGGTGTTCCACGCCATCACAGGCAGGATGCCTGTTCAACGAGAAATAAATGTTAAGAGTGGGGCAAAAACGGACAGCATACCCCCAAACAGATGATTGAGATTGGTGGAAGATCCGATCGCAGGCGGACTTGGCTGATATAGTAGCAGAATTTATTTTGATGTGGAGCGGAGAATTTGTGCGATCGATCTATTTGCCCGCACCAAGGAAAAACCACAAACCACCAAGTACAAAGTACAATCAAAAATCTAAAATCTAAAGTGTAAATCAAAACATGGAATTTCTAGTCACCGATACGCCCCGCTCTGTTTGGACAGGAGACGCCCTGGCAATTGGTCTATTTGAGGACGGCTTGGAACTCACCGGCGAGCTGGCACAATTAGATGAAAAGCTTGCAGGCACTTTGAAAGAGCTGCTACTGGAAGTAGATTTTAAGGGCAAAGTGGGCACGAGCGCCATCACCCGCGTCGGCGGCAATAATCCCATTCGCAAAATTGCGATCGTCGGTTTGGGCAAAACAGAGGACTTAAAATTAGACACCGTGCGGCAAGCTGCAGGCGTTTGCGCCAAGTTAGCCAAAAAAGAGAAATGCAAAACCCTCGGAATTAGCTTTCCGGTGTGGAAAAACGCGCCGGATTCTACAGCAAGCGCCATCGCCGAAGGTGTAGAACTCTCCTTGAATCAAGACAACCGTTTCAAATCGGAACAGGAAGACAAAAGCCCGCAACTCGAACAAATTCATTTGCTCGGTTTTGCAGGTACCGAAAGTGCGATCGCCCGCGCCCGCCAAATCACTGCCGGAGTCATTTTAGCACGGGAATTAGTCGCAGCGCCGGCCAATTTTGTCACCCCGATTACCATGGCAGAAACTGCTCAAAGTCTAGCTGCCGAATGCGGTTTAGAATTAGAAATATTGGAGCGAGAAGACTGCGAAAAACTTGGAATGGGAGCCTTTCTAGGCGTAGCACTAGCGTCTGATTTGCCGCCTAAATTCATCCACTTAACTTACAAACCCGAAGGCACACCGCGTCGCAAAATAGCAATTGTCGGCAAAGGATTGACCTTTGATTCTGGGGGTTTGAACATCAAAGGTGCGGGCAGCGGCATTGAAATGATGAAAGTAGATATGGGCGGCGCTGCGGCTACTTTGGGAGCGGCAAAGGCGATCGGTCACATCAAACCCGATGTGGAAGTTCACTTTATCAGCGCCGTCACAGAAAACATGATCAGCGGCCGCGCCATGCGCCCTGGAGACATTCTTACAGCTTCCAACGGCAAAACAATTGAAGTCAACAATACCGACGCTGAAGGTCGTTTAACCCTGGCTGATGCTTTGGTATTTGCTGATAAATTGGGAGTTGACGCAATTGTCGATTTAGCAACTCTAACCGGGGCCTGCGTAATTGCTTTAGGCGACGATATCGCGGGTTTGTGGAGTCCTCAAGATAGCGTCGCCGCCGAAATAGTCGCCGCCTCAGAATTGGCCGGCGAAAAATTTTGGCGGATGCCGATGGAAGAGAAGTATTTTGAGGGGTTGAAAGCATTGCACGCCGACATGAAAAATACTGGCCCACGTCCCGGCGGTTCGATTACGGCGGCGCTATTTTTGAAGCAGTTTGTAAAGGATACTGCATGGGCGCATTTAGATATTGCCGGCCCGGTTTGGACTGACAAAGAAAATGGCTATAATGGCCCTGGGGCTACTGGTTTTGGTGTTCGGACTTTGGTGCATTGGGCGCTGGGCGGTGCTTAATTGTGGATTTCCAGCGAAAAAATTGAGATTTTCTTTGCCTTAAAAGTCTGTTAGTCCATCTGTGAGCCAGGGGTTTTTAACCCCTGGCTCACTGCTTAAGTAATCTCAAAGAAAATTTAATAGCGATCGTTAACTATTTAAATGTTTCTGAAGCAATCAGTAGGCAAACCTATGTATTCCGTCACAGGGAGCAATGCTTACGTTGCGAGCCGTGACGCTCGGCATGGCTCATGCTTGGGAAAAGCTTCGTTCCCAGGGCCCCACCTCGACAGTTTTGAAATTTCCTGAAAAAATAGCTGTTTCATAAAAAATGAAAAAAGTATATAATTATGTAAATATTTCACTAGCCGAAATCAAATAATTAGATTTGATCCGATTTGCATTGGTACAGATAATTTTTTTCTTGAACTTTATGCAAGAACAATTAACAATTTTTTTTTCCACACTTGCTGTATCTTCTAGACTCGCCTGCAACCTGGTGCCGGAGTTGCGATTGTACGCTGTTTTTGACTCGCTGACGGCACTGGCTTATTGCTCGATCGCCCTATCGTTAGTTTATTTTACCCGCCAAGGTTCTCAGCGCAAGATTTTCCGGCTGTTTGCCATTGTTTTTTTTGCCTGGAGCGCGGCTAAATTGACGGAAGTTTGGACGCTTTGGCATTCCATATATTGGCTGTTGATAACTCTCAAAGCAGCAACTGCTTTGATTTCTTTGCTTTTAGCCGCAACTGCCCTCGCCCTCATGCCGAAAGCACTTGCCGAGTCTGGTTTCAATCAAAAAGAAAAATTTCAACAAATGTCTTTAAAAAAGGTAGAACAAAATCAGCCCGAACATGATATCGAGAAAGGAGAATTGGCAAAACAATTGCTCGATATTTACCCTTTAGATACTATTGTCGATCGCACTTTAGCTCTCAATTCGCTTAATGAACAGTTAGAAAAAGAAATTGCCGATCGCCAGCGGGTTGAGGAAAAGTTGCAACTGACTCAATTTGCGATCGACCGATCGGCAGATGCGATATTCTGGATCGGGCCCGACGGTAAATTTTTGTACGTCAACGACGCTGCTTGCACTTCATTGGGATATTCTGCCGCAGAATTGCTCTCGATGACCGTGCACGACATCAATCCAGATTTTCCCCAAACTGCTTGGAGTTTGCACTGGAAAGTCTTAAAACGCTGCGGTTCGGTTAATATTGAAGTTCACCATCTCACTAAGTACGGTCGCATTTTTCCCGTAGAAATTACCATCAACCATTTGGAATTTAACGGCAAAGAATATCAGTGTGCGTTTGCTCGTGACATTAGCGAACGCAAGCGGATTGAGGCAGCTTTGCGAGAAAGGGAAGAAGAATTTAGGTCATTAGTTTCTAGCATTCCCGGTGCGGTTTACCGCTGCAGTGCTGCGGGGCGATCGAGCGTAACTTTTATCAGCAGTGGCATCGAAGCTATTTCCGGCTATCCGGCAGCTAACTTTATGCAAAAACCGGTGCAGGCTTTTCCGAGTATAGTTCATCCCGATGACGTGGAGCAAATCGAGACAATTATCGATCGGGCTATTAAGACAAAACAACCTTACATCATCGAATATCGCCTAATTCACTGCGACGGAAATGTGCGGTGGGTTGCAGAGAAAGGTCAAGCCCTTTTCAACCCAGACGGTAAAGTTTTATCCCTCAACGGCGCCATTTTTGACATCACAGAGCGCAAAGCAGCGGAGGATGCTTTGCGCCTCTCCGAGGCGATCGCCAACAACAGAGCTCAGCAGCTAGAAATCGCTCTCAAAGAACTCCGAGAAACTCAAGCTCATCTAATTCATACCGAAAAAATGTCAAGTCTCGGTCAAATGGTAGCTGGAGTAGCTCACGAAATTAATAACCCTGTCAGTTTTATCTACGGCAATATTTCCTACGCCAGCCAATATATCAGAGACTTGTTGCAGCTTGTGGAACTTTACCAAAAACACTATCCTCAGCCGCTGGTAGAAGTTCAAGAATGTATTGACAATATCGATTTAGAATTTCTGAGAGAAGATTTACTGAAAATATTATCTTCGATGAAAATGGGAGCCGATCGCATTCGCGAAATAGTTCTGAGCTTGCGAAATTTCTCGCGTTTAGACGACTCAGTAAAAAAGCCTACCAACCTTCATGAAGGCATAGACAATACGCTCCTAATTTTACACAACAAACTGCGCGCCAGAGGCGACTATCCAGAAATTAAAGTAATCAAAGATTACGGTAAACTCCCCTTAATAGAATGTTATGCAGGTCAGCTAAATCAGGTATTTATGAACCTGCTGAGCAACAGTATTGACGCATTGGAAGATGCTTGCAACCAAAAAAGGCGAGCGGCAGCCGGCGGCGACGATTGGGAACCAACTATTAGCATTCGCACAGAAGCCCTGAACGAAAATAGTATTTGTATTCGCATTTCCGATAATGCGATCGGCATGACAGAAGACGTGCGGAGCAGATTATTTGACCCGTTTTTCACGACAAAACCGATGGGAAAAGGCACTGGTTTAGGGTTAGCCATCAGTTACCGAATTGTCGCGGAAAAACACGCCGGAGCCTTGAGCTGCCGTTCCACCGTAGGAGAAGGTACGGAATTTGCGATCGAGATTCCTTTCTGAATTAGTCCGACGCAAGTCTCAAGAATTTGGCAAAATTTATCGCTCACTATAAATTGTAAAGTAGGGCCTAAAAAACTTTCAATTTTCAATAAAAATCCCAAAATTGGCTATAAATTACCCAGGTAATGTTCAACATGGCAGTGAAATTATAAATTCTGTACCGCGATCTAAAGTTGAGTTGACTTCTAGCATACTAAAGTGTTTCTCAACTACAATCAGCCGTGCGCCAATCCTAATCCCGTTCCTTTCCCTACCGCTTTCGTCGTCAATAAATGATCGAATATTTTTTGTTTGACCTCCCAACGGGTGTAGGAGTAAGGATCGCGAATTAAATAACTTACAATTTTAATTGTTATTGTGGGATGGGCCTAAGAGCCCGTCATGAGTGGACGGGCTCTTAGGCCCCTCCCACTTTCAAGAGTGGAAGTTATTTAATTCTCATTCCTAAGAAGCTTCTTTAGGTTCTAATATACCTGATAGGAATCTCGATCGCTAACTCTGTACCATCTCCAACTCTCGAATTACACGTTAATTTTCCCCCATGTTTTTTGACAATACCATAGCTAACAGATAAACCCAAACCAGTACCGCTACCCACTGGTTTAGTTGTAAAAAATGGATCGAATATTCGGGATTGAATATTCGCCGGAATACCGGCACCATTATCAGTTATTTTAATTGTAACCCTGTCTTTTTCTATAACTTCAGTCTGAATCGTGATGGCAGGACTTTTGTCTGTTGTATCAATTGATTGAAGAGCATCAATAGCGTTACTGATAATACTCAGAAATACTTGATTTATCTCACTAGCATAACAAATGACCTTGGGCAGATTTCCATACTCTTTAATAACTTGTATTTCTGATTGGCCATCGCTCAGTCTTAAGCGAGTTTGTAAAATTAGCAAAGTGCTTTCAATTCCGGTATGTAAATCTACTGCTTTCATGTCGGCTTCATCTAAGCGGGAAAAGTTACGCAAACTCAGGATAATTTGGCTAATGCGATCGCTCCCTGCTTTCATAGATTCCAGAATTTTAATTAAATCTTCCCAGATAAATTCTAAATCCATTTCTTCTATTTTCGCTTTAATTACTCCACTGGGTTCAGGATACTCTTGTTGATAAATATCAAGTAAAATAAGCAAATCTTTGACATAATGCTCTGTATGTGCGAGATTACTACGAATAAATGTTACCGGATTATTGATTTCGTGAGCAATCCCAGCTACCAGTTGACCGAGAGATGACATTTTTTCGCTCTGAATTAATTGTGCTTGGGTTTGTTGTAAGTTTTTAAATGCTTGCTCTAAATCAAAAGCTTTTTGCCTTAAATCTTCCGTTTTTTGCGCTACTTCTGCTTCTAAGCTTTGGGAATAGTTCTCTATTTGTTTATATAAACGAGCATTATCAATAGAGCTCGCCGCTTGAGCTGCGAGCATCTGGAGAATTTCTACTCGCTCATTAGTAAATGCTCCCACTGTTAAGTTATTTTCTAAGTACACAATACCGACGAGTTTTCCTTGCCGAATAATTGGAGTACATAAAACTGATTGAGGTTGATGAGCGATAATATAGCGATCGCCTGCAAATTTGTCGGCTTTACTTAAATTGTCAAAAACAGCCGTCGCTTGAGTTCGTGCCACCGCATAAATCAAACTCTGAGGAATTTCCTGATATTGTTCCAGAGGAACTTCTAATATTTTTGTCTGCTTTTGTGCGGCTTGAGCGACGACTAACCATTGTCGGTCTTGGAGAAGCACTAAACAACCGATTTGTGATCCTCCATTCGCAAGCATAATCTGCATCAAAGTGGCTAACAGTTTCTCTAATTCAATTTCTTGTGAAATGGCTTGTGCCGCCATCATTACTGCTGGAAAATCTAACCATAAATTCTCGCTACTACTGACGCTAGTTAGGCTTCCCATCCTGGTCTGGTTGATAGTTTTTCCAGAGGGGATGACAAATTTAGTAGGTTGAAGAATAGCTTTCAGTAGTTGTGGATAGTGTTGTTCTAAATAAGCGACTTTAGCCTTTGCACCCCAACGAGAATAACAGTAATACGCCTCAATCATGTAAGATTGTGAAACTTTTTCTTTCCCCCAATCTAAGTAGAATTTTGCAGCTAGTTCGTTGCCTAAAGCTTCTTCTTGGATATAACCATTTTCTTTGGCTCCTGAAATGGCGCGATCGTACCAATCTCCAGCTTCGTAATTCTTGCCTAAAACTCGGCATTTTTCTGCTTCTACTAAGTTAACTTTATGTTGGTGATTCATCGGGGCAGGGTTTGCCCATTGAGCCAGAGTGGTTTGATGGGTTTCTGCCAAAGCGAGAGTGTTCCCTTGCTCAATTTCTGACTGCCTAGAGCAGAGTGCCAAGTAGGTTAACCCTGCATAGAAATGGAAAACCGGAGTATGAATCATTGCTGCCGCTACCTTCAAATAAAGGCTTGCTTGGGCAATGTAGTCTAGGGCGTTGGTGTAATTGCCAAAGAGATAGGCAAGCATTAGTTTGTAGTTATAGGCAAGAGCGAGTGCAGTAAGCTCACTATTCTGATTGTGCTGAGGAAACATCACCTTTTCATCATAAGCCTCACCGATTAACAAATCCGGTTGCTTGACAATTTCGCTCAAGTTATGCACCGCCTGTTGTGCCAGCTTCAGGTAAACCATAGGAGAATATTGCTTCACAGTCGCTAAGACAACACAGTAATTTTCTATTTCTGCGTGCCAATCATCAAGCTCTACTCCCGAAAAAAAATTATTATATAAATAACTACTGACGCAGTAACCAGCATTCAGAAAATCACCTGTTTCCATTCCGACTAAATAGCCTTCTTTCGCAGTTGGGATTCCTGCCCTCAGTGGTTCTTGACGATGCTGAATAAAACAGCCAAACCAAAGTAAAGTGATACATTTAAATTCTGGCCAATTCAACTGATTGAGTAAGCTGAGTGCTACTCGCCCAAAGCGATAACCTTTCTCTACTTCTGAGAAAAAACCAGACAGCACAATGCCATAACCCACATACCCGATTGTTGATGCTGGTGCATTGCCAAATTCAAGTGATAGACTGACCATTGTGGCACAAAGCAGAGGCTGCAAGGCAGGATTTCCCATAAAAATAGCCGGAAACAAGATGCCTAACAATTGCATCGCCGCGATTGTCCGAGGATCGCTCATTACGGGAAGGTTAACCAGTTCCTCAATCTGTTTGCCCTCCAGTTGGTTGGCAAGGTTTTGTAATGCAATGCGTGTCAAGGCTTCGTCAGTTTCATAGGGGAGTTCAATCCCCAATTGTGCTAGGGCATTAGTGCCGATCGCGATCGCTTCTAACATCTGACTCTGAGTTGTCAGTGCGTTGATTTGAATCTCAAATATCTTGACTTTATCTAGTATTGTTTTGGCCGATCGCAAAACCTGAGCTGCCATTTCTTCCATGCCATTAAAATCGGCATTTAAGTAGGCATTCTCAGCCGCAGCCACATAAAGATTCAGGGTTAATTCATACTGAGTTTCCCAACAGTTTTCAGTGAGTAACTCCAGCCCTGTTTTCACAAAACTTCTGGCGCTTGTATAGGCTGTAGAATTTCTGGCTTTCTGTCCGGCTGCTAAGTTCAATCTGGCTAAGGCTTCCCGTTCCTCAGCTTGAGTCATGAACTCAATTCCTAAATTCAAATGCCCGACAATATCAAACAGCTTTTCCTCTTTTTCTATTTCTGATAAGTTTTGTTGGAGTAGTTTCCCAATATGGTAATGAGTCTGCTGTTTTTGCTCGTCAGGAATCAATGAATAAGCCGCTTGTTGGACGCGATCGTGTAAAAATCGATAAGTCGGATTGGCGGAATCATTGAAAACTTCTTCACTATCAGATTGGGTATAGAACTTATAAATTTCGGTAGTAGGAATTACCAAACCTTCTTGCAAGGCTTTCCATAAAGCTGTGGCGCTACTGTCGGCTGATTTCTCACTGACAATTGCTAAGGTATTCAAATCAAAGTGCGCCCCAATACAAGCCGCTAGTTTGAGACTATCCTGAGTTCCTCGGGGCAATTTCTGTAATTGCAATGCCATGAATTCAACCACATTATCCGTAATTGCTAAGGCCTTCACTTGGGCAATATCGCATTGCCAATATTGATTTTTGCAATCAAAGCTAATTAACTTGTCATCATGTAATGCTTTGATAAACTGAGTCGCAAAAAAAGGATTACCTTGAGTTTTTTGAAACACTAATTTTGTTAAAGGAGCGGCTAGGGATAATTCACAATTCAGTGTATCTGCCACTAACTGATTCATATCAGGTTCCCTTAAGGGTGGCAAAGTAATTGTATTCACCGTTGCCCTAGTTTTAACAATTTCATCCACTGTTAAAATAAATGGATGTACGGGGGAGACTTCATTATCTCGATAAGCACCTAATATTAATAGATACCCAGCCTCTTGCATCAATAAGTTCAGCAAGTTAAGTGATGCGGAATCTGCCCATTGCAAGTCATCTAAAAACATGACTAATGGATGTTCTTTACTGGTAAATACTTGCACAAATTTGGGCAATAGGAGATTAAAGCGATTTTGGGCGGCAGTTCCCGATAATTCAAGGGCGGCTGGCTGTTTACCGATAATATTTTCTAACTCAGGAATTACGTCAATTAAGACTTGTCCATTGTCTCCTAATGCAGTTAATATATGGCTTTTCCATGTTTCTAATTGCCAATCTGATTCGGATAGCAATTGCCCAATTAAATCGCGGAATGCTTGCACAAAGGCGCTGAAGGGAATGTTGCGATGAAATTGATCGTATTTTCCTTTAATAAAATAACCCCGTTCCCGCACAATGGGTTTATGAACTTCGTTGACAACGGCAGTTTTGCCAATTCCTGAAAAACCCGCAACGAGCATTATTTCTGTTGCACCTTTGCTGACTCTTTCAAAGGCTTGTATGAGCGTTGTTACTTCGGTTTCTCGTCCATAGATTTTGTCGGGAATCAGGAAGCGATCGCAGACATCCCGCATTCCTAACTCAAAAGTTTCAATCTTTCCAGTTTCTTGGCACTGCTGCAAACATCGTTCTAAGTCATGTTTCAACCCCAAGGCACTTTGATAGCGTTTTTCGGCATTTTTTGCCATCAGCTTCATGACAATATCCGAAACCACCTGCGGGATTTCTTTGCTGTTTATTGCCGGAGGTTGTTTGGCAATATGGCAGTGAACCAACTCCATCGGATCTTCACATTCAAATGGCAGTTTTCCTGTCAGCAATTCGTAAAATGTGACCCCCAGAGAATAAAAGTCAGTGCGGTAGTCGATACCTCGGTTCATTCGTCCAGTTTGTTCGGGAGAAATATAGGCGAGGGTTCCTTCTAAAACGTTGGGATTTTGAATTTCTTGAGTTTCTCTTGGCAGTAAGGAGGCGATGCTAAAGTCTATGAGTTTAATTTGTTTAGTTTCGGGATGTATGAGGATGTTAGCTGGCTTAATATCTTTGTGAATGACTCGGTTTCGGTATAGTCCGTCAAGGATGTCAGTTATTTGAATGGCAATTTCCAATATTTCTGCTAAAGTCAGCGTAGGTGCTTCACCGATCCGTCTTCGGCATCTATCTTGGGCGTATTGCCATAGAGAAATGCCGCCAAAATCCTCCATCACTAGGGCATAGCTGTGGTGGTAGGATTCCAGACAGTAAGGTTCAACGACTCCCGGCAGACGTAAATTTTTTGCGATGGTATACTGGTTGCGAAATTGCAGCAGTTCGCTGAAACTGGGATAGTCTCTATTGAATAGTTTAATGACAACGGGAAGCAGATCGATTTCTCGAAAAGCTCGGTAAACCAGGGTTTTAGAACCACTGTACAGTTGCTCGATTAGACGGTATCCGGCAATTGGACTGGTTAAATCTATACCTGCATTCATTTTGGCTCTCCTCATCTCAAATAGTGACTGCTAAAAATTAATGTGCGCCTCTATGTGTAAGGGTTAAAGGCGGCGATCGCATAATTAACTTCATCCGTTTGTAGGCAATAAAATTGTAAACTCCGTCCCTTCTCCCAATACAGAATTTACCTCGATTGTACCGCCGTGTTTCTCAACTACAATCTGCCGTGCGATCGCCAATCCTAACCCCGTGCCTTTACCCACACCTTTAGTTGTAAATAAGTGGTCAAAAATATGACCTTTTATCTCATCTGCTATGCCTGTTCCGTTGTCATAAATGCGAATACTCACCCACTCAGAAGACTGTCTTTCTGTCCGAATCGTGATGCAATGGGCTGGGGTTTTAATCTTATCTAAACTCGGTTCCCGATAATATTCTTCCAGCGCATCAATGGCATTTGCCAATATATTCATAAACACCTGATTTAGTTGTCCGGGGAAGCAATCGACAGAGGGCAAGTTCCCGTACTCTTTCACAACTTCAATGGCTGGACGCTGTTCGTTCGCTTTCAATCTGTGTTTGAGAATCAAAATCGTACTGTTAATTCCGTCATGAATATTGAAAGGAACTTTGTAATCTTTGTCGGATCGGGAGAAGGTACGAAGACTGGTGCTGATACCTTGAATGCGATCGCACCCGACTTGCATAGAATGCAACATTTTTGGTAAATCTTCTAAAAGATATTGGATATCGATCTCTTCAGCTTTTTCTTCAATCTCCTCACCGGGACTGGGAAATTTTTCTTGATATAGCTGCAAGTATTCTGTAATATCTTTGACGGCGGCGATCGCTTCATGAATATTGCCAGAAATAAATCCCACGGGATTATTAATTTCATGGGCAACCCCGGCCACTAAATTGCCCAAAGCCGACATTTTTTCGCTCTGCACTAATTGCAATTGTGATTGTTCAACCTGGTGGGCGTAGTCCTGCGCTTGCTGATACAATCGCGCATTTTCTAAGGAAATGGCAGCCTGAGTGCAGAGGAAGTGGAGGATGAGGAGACGATCGCGAGTAAACACTCCTTTCGTCGAGCTATGTTCGAGATAAAGTATCGCAACTAAGTTCCCGCGATCGAGAATCGGAGTACATAGCATACTCTGAGAGTGATACTGGAGCGTACAGTCATTCATTAACCCCGGAATATCGGTCTTGCCACCTTCAATAACCACAGTTTCCAGGGTGTGTTTGACATAATAAACCAGCTTGAGCGGAATCATCTCCGAGCCATCGATAGATTGGGTTTGCAGTAAGGTTGTGGGTAACTCATTATCTGGATTGATGTGAGTTATGGCGCGGATTTGCCATTCATCCCGATGGGGGAGTAGCAAAGCACAAGTTTCTGCGCCCGAAGTTTTCAAAATAATTTGATTGAGGGTATCGAGTAATTCATCAATATGAATTTTACTCGATAAAGCTTGAGCAGCTTGCACAATAGATGCGAAATCAAGGGCATCGGAAATACTGGTGCTGCTGGTGGTGGAAGTGTGCGAAGACTGGCTAATCGTTACCAACGTCTCTAGAGGATTAAAGCGAAGTTTCGGCTGATTCAGGATGGGATGAAGTAATTGGGGATAGCTTTGTTCTAGGTGTTCAACTTTGGCTTTAGCTCCCCAACGGGCATAACAGTAATATGATTCCTGCATATAGCTGGCGGCAACTTTTTCTTTTCCCCAATCTAGGTAGAATTTTGCAGCTAATTCGTTTGCTAACGCTTCTTCTTGGAGGTATTCGTTTTCTTTGGCTCCTGCGATCGCGCGATCGTATAACTCTAAGGCCTCAGCTTTATTACCTTGTACTCGCTCTCGTTCCGCCTCGACTAAATGAAATTTGTGCAAAAAATTCATCGGCGCATAAGTTGCCCAGTATTTTAGTTTTTCTTGGTTAGCAGCGACGCATTCTTTCATTTGCTGCTCTTCTGGATCGGAAAATTGGCCAAACCATGCTAACTGGACTAAAGACTCATAAAAATGAAAGATTGGTACATATAAAAAAGCAAGGACAGCATCCAAATACTGTCTTGCCTGCCCAGCCTGTTCTACAGCTTCTTCAAACTCTGAAAACAGATAGGACACAATCAGTTTGTTAATCCACAGCAATGCTAATCCGGTGCGATCGCCCACTGTTTCATGTAATGGAAGTTGATGCTGTTCATTGTACGCTGCACCGCTCAACACCACCACGTTATCTGCATCCCCCATTAAATTCAGCAAAATTTGTCGATTCAACTGGGAATAAGTCAGAGTTAGATTTTGCTTGAGGTGCTTGAGCGATTCACAATATCCGGCAACTTCCGACTCCAGTTGCGTTAAATTCTGCCCTGCAAAATAGGAGTAAAAACCGTAGTTATAGGCACAGTAGCCCGCGAAAGCCAAATCGCCTACATCTAAACAACTACAATAAGCCATCTGCAAGGGGTGTAATGTCTCACGCAGGTGCATTTTCCAATGCCTTGTGTACACATAGACTAGGGATAAAGTTTTCCCCTTCAATTCGGAATTTTGATAACGTGATAGCAGGTCGAGGGCTAACTGACCGAATTCATAACCTAATTCAACCTTTCCGAACACACCACACATCAATATCCCATAAGAGGCATAACTAAAGGTCGAGGTTGACTCATTGCCATACACGACGGACAGATAAACCTTTTTTAAAATCACCAGTAAATACAACAGTGGCTGAGAAAGATAAGCGCCCGGTGCTGCCGATGTCAAAATTCGAGCCGCTGCCAGGATGTTCACATCCCTTGCTTCGCTGAGGTTGAGTAACTCACCAGGTAAACGCTCTCCAATCGCATCGGAGACGGTACTAAAGGCAGCCGCCACATCTTCCTGGGTAGGGGCTGCGGGCAGTTCCACTCCCAATTGCTTTAAGATGGCAAGTGCCGCCGTGATCGCTTGAGTAAAATGACCTTGAGCCGTGAATGCCTCAATCTTCACTTCATAAACGCTGATTTGATCTAATGGGCTTTTGGCGTGCTTCAGGACAAGGCGGGCATTGGCTGCCATTTTCTCTAAATCACCGCTCAGATAGGCGGTTTCTGTGGCGACTTGATAGAGTGCTAGCGTCAACTCATACTGATGCTGCCAACTGTTTTGAGTGAGTAACCCAATGCCCACTTCGGCATATTTGCAGGCGGCAGTATAGGCGATCGCTGCTTTTGCCTTGCGACTTGCAATCAAATTAAATTGCGCCAATCTTTGACGTTCTGCGGATTGGGCGATTGATTCAGCCGCAACATTAAGTTGACTGACGATTTCAAAAATGCGTTCTTCCCGGTTGCTTTCGAGGGTGTTACTCAGGATTAACTGTCCAATCTTCAGGTGAACGGTTTGTTTTTTATCGGCGGGGATTAGGGAGTATGCCGCTTGTTGCACCCGGTCATGTAAAAATCTATATGCAACAATCTCAGAATTTTCTTGGTCAACAGGTTGATGTTCTTCCCCAACATAAAACTTATAAACTTCACTTTGGGGTAAAATCAAACCTTCCTGCAAGGCTTTCCATAAACTTGCAGCCACTTCGGTTTGGGATTGTTCAGAAACCATCGCCAAAGTCGCCAGATCAAACTGATTTCCAATACAAGCAGCTAGCTGTAACACCTGTTGAGTTGAGGGAGGCAATTTTCCTAATTGCAAGGCCATAAAGCTAACAATATTATCTGTAAAAACAAGCTGATTTACTTGTGCGATATCACATTGCCAACAACCCTCTTTACAGTCAAAATAAATCCATTTATCTTGATGTAATGCCTTGAGAAATTGAGTCGCAAAAAACGGATTTCCTTGAGTTTTTCGATAAATCAATCCAGAAAGAGTCCATGCCAAACTTTCAGTACATCTAAGGGTATCAGCAACTAATTGATTTACTGTGAATTTATTGAGTGCTGCTAAAGTAATCCTATTAATCGTTGCTGGTGTTTTTTGAATCTCACTCAAAGTTAACATTAATGGATGCGCTGGGTGGACTTCGTTATCACGATACGCACCAATTAATAAAAGATGACCTGTATCACCCATTAAGACCTGCATTAACTTTAGTGATGCTGAATCGGCCCATTGCAAATCATCTAAAAAAATTACGAATGGATGTTCTAAGCTGGTAAAGACTTTAGTAAATTTTTGAAATAATAAATTAAAGCGATTTTGGGCGGCAGTTCCTGATAATTCAAGGGCGGCTGGCTGTTGACCAATAATTTTTTCTAATTCGGGGATGATTTCAATAATTACTTGTCCGTTTTCCCCAACCGCTTCTAAAATCTTATTTTTCCACGCCTTGAGTTTGGCATCACTTTCACTGAGTAATTGTGCCATAAAATCGCGGAATGCCTGGACAAATGCCGAGAAGGGAATGTTGCGGTTAAACTGGTCGAATTTGCCTTTGATGAAATAGCCCCGCTGCCGGACAATCGGTTTATGTACCTCGTTGACGACAGCCGTTTTTCCAATCCCGGAGAACCCAGCGACTAGCATTAATTCGGATGTGCCACTTGCCACGCGATCGAAGGCACTCAATAGGGTTTTTACTTCAGTTTCACGACCATAAAGCTTTTCAGGAATCAGGAAGCGATCGCAGACATCCCGCATTCCTAACTCAAAAGTTTCAATCTTTCCAGTTTCTTGGCACTGCTGCAAACATCGTTCTAAGTCATGTTTCAACCCCAAGGCACTTTGATAGCGTTTTTCGGCATTTTTTGCCATCAGCTTCATGACAATATCCGAAACCACCTGCGGGATTTCTTTGCTGTTTATTGCCGGAGGTTGTTTGGCAATATGGCAGTGAACCAACTCCATCGGATCTTCACATTCAAATGGCAGTTTTCCTGTCAGCAATTCGTAAAATGTGACCCCCAGAGAATAAAAGTCAGTGCGGTAGTCGATACCTCGGTTCATTCGTCCAGTTTGTTCGGGAGAAATATAGGCGAGGGTTCCTTCTAAAACGTTGGGATTTTGAATTTCTTGAGTTTCTCTTGGCAGTAAGGAGGCGATGCTAAAGTCTATGAGTTTAATTTGTTTAGTTTCGGGATGTATTAGGATGTTAGCTGGCTTAATATCTTTGTGGATGACTCGGTTTCGGTATAGTCCGTCAAGGATGTCAGTTATTTGAATGGCAATTTCCAATACTTCTGCTAGAGTCAGCGAGTGCTCTTGGGCGTAGTCTCGCAGAGAAATGCCGCCAAAATCCTCCATTACTAGGGCATAGCTGTGGCGATAGGATTCCAAATTGTAGGGTTCAACGACTCCCGGCAGACTTAGGTTTTTGGCGATGGTGTACTGGTTGCGGAATTGCAGCAGTTCGCTGAAGCTGGGATAGTCTCGATTTAATAGTTTAATGACAACCGGAAGCTGATCTGTTTCTCGGATGGCTCGATAAACTAGGGTTCTCGAACCGCAGTATAATTGATCGCCCAGATGATATCCCGAAATTCGGTTCGTTAAATCCACTACTGCATTCATCTGGATTACTCCATCTCAGACATTGACTCTTGCCACTAAGTATACACTTTTATTCGTCAAGTCTGAGAAAAATAGAACTGCGTGCGAAATCCCCAGCATACCAACTCTACCGCTTTTATTTTTTTCTATTTTGAGGATAAAGATGGCGATCTATCAAGATATGCTTATCCTTTCATCGGCAATAAAATTGTAAACTCCGTCCCTTCTCCTAATACAGAATTTACCTCGATTGTACCGCCGTGTTTCTCAACTACAATCTGCCGTGCGATCGCCAATCCCAACCCCGTGCCTTTTCCTACTTCCTTGGTAGTAAATAACTCATCAAAAATCTTCTCTCGCACTGCTTCACTCATGCCGAAACCGTTATCTTTAATGCAAAGTATCGCTTGCTTTTGATCCCAAAGAATGTCGGTTTTAATTATAATTTGGTTGACGATTTCTGCATAATTCCGTCCTTGATTTGATTCCTCCAAAGCATCGATCGCATTACCTAACAAATTCATAAATACTTGATTCAACTGTCCGGCATAACACTCCACGGGTGGCAAATTACCGTATTCCCTAATCACTTGAATTTCTGGACGAGTTTCGTTAGCCTTGAGGCGATGTTTCAGGATCATAATGGTGCTATCGATGCCATCGTGGATATTGCAAGCTACGGGATAGTTAGTATCGGCACGGGAGAATGTCCTTAGACTGGTACTAATATCGCGAATCCGCTTCACGCCTTCCCGCATCGAACCTACTAATTTCGGTAAATCTTCCCGGATGTATTCCAGATCGATGTTCTCGATTTCCTCTCGAATCTCTGGATCGAGTTGGGGATATTTTTCTTCATACAAATCGAGCAATCCAAACAAATCTTTGATATAATCTAAGGCTGGTTGAATATTACCACCCAGAAAACCAACGGGATTATTAATTTCGTGAGCCACGCCAGCCACTAAGTTTCCCAATGCTGACATTTTTTCGCTTTGAACAATTGTTAATTGTGCCTGCTTGAGAGCTGTGAATGCTTGTTGAGATTCTTGATACAAACGGGCATTTTCTAAGGAAATAGCAGCTTGAGAAGCTAGCAAATTTAGCACTTCAATGCGATCGCTCGTAAAGGCCCCAACCGTCAGGTTATTTTCCAGGTAGAAAACTCCTATCAACTGCCCTTGATTAAGAATTGGAATACAAAGAACACTGATCGGCTGGTGCTGTTCAATATAGCGATCGCTCCCAACCTGGGAACTTACCCTAGCATCAACTATTACCAAAGGTTTCAAACTACGCTTGACAGTGTTAACCAAACTAATTGCTACATCCTTACTGAATTCTAGAGGTATTGATGGTAATAGCTCAGGTTCCTGTCCCTCTGCTACAAGCGCCACTACCTGTAAATACTGTTTTTGTTTGAGCAATAAGACACACTTAGTACCGCCAGCATTCGCGATCGCTATTTTTAGGAGAGTAGTCAGGAGTTTATCTAGTTCAATCTCCCCAGAAATGGCTTGAGAGGCTTTGATCAGAGTAGGCAAATCGAGAAATTCAGAGTTGCTGCTAGAAGAGTTGGTATTATAAGTAATTGTGCCGCGGGCGATCGTTTCCTTTAATGAACTAAAGGCTTGAGCTTGCTGAATGATAATACCGAGTAGGCGAGGATAACGTTTTTCCAAATCGTCAATTTTGGCTTTAGCTCCCCAGCGGGCATAACAATAATATGCTTCAATCATGTAGGCTTGAGCTACTTTTTCTTTGCCCCATTTTAGGTAGAATTTGGCGGCGAGTTCGTTGGCGAGGGCTTCTTCGTTGAGGAAGAGATTTTCTTTAGCGAGGGAGATCGCGCGATCGTACATTTCCAGTGCATCTGCCTTGTAACCCAAAACCCGCTGCCTTTCTGCTTCAACTAAATACCACTTATGCAGATGATTCATGGGAGCATTTTGCGCCCACTGGTGCAGAGTCGTTTGATGGGTTTCCACAGATGCCAAAATATCAGCTTGCTCAATTTCTGGCTGTGTGGGTAAAAGCGCCAAGTGCGTCAGGGCTGCATAGAAATGGAAAATGGGAATAAAAATACATCCTGGTACTGCTATCAAATAGGGCTGGGCTTGGCTAACGTAATTGCTAGCCTCTTTGTAGTTACCAAAGCAGTAAGCAAGCAACAGTTTGTAGATATAAACCTCGGCGATGGCAGTGAATTCATAATCCTGATTATGCTTGGGAATCATCACTGTTTCATCGTAGGCTAGGCCGATTAAGCAATCCGACAGAATCTCAACTTCCTTTAAGTTATTCACCGTCTGCCGCACCATATCTACATAAATCTGAGCCGAATATTGCTTTACCTGAGCCAAGGCGGCGCTGTAACTTGTTATTTCTGATTCCAAATTGCTCAGTTCTACTCCACTGAAAAAGTTCATATAGCTGTAAGTGACCATGCTGTAGCCAGCGCTTAGAAAATCGCCAGTTTCCATGCCAGCCGTATAGCTATCTTTCGTCGTCAGCATCACAGCCCTCATTGCTTCTTTGCGATGCTGAATAAAGGCTCCAAATAGATTCAGAATCATGGACTTGAATTCCCGGACATTGAACCTATCCAGCAATGAAAGTGCCAATTTACCAAAGGCATACCCCGTTTCCACCTCTCCCAAAAAGGCACACAACACCAGTCCGTGAATGCCATACCCCACCGTCGATGCTGGCGTGTTCCCAAAGGAGAGCGATAAACTCACCATCTTGGAGCTAAGTAGGGGCAGCAAACCGGGCATTCCCAGAAAGATGGGAGAATATAACGTTCCTAACAGTGGCATGGCAGCCTGAGCCTTGGCATCAGTTATCATCGGCAGATTAGCTAGGTCTTCAATCCGTCTACCTTGGAGTTGGCTAGCAACAGCTTGTAGCGCTTGGCTAATCAAGGCTTCGTCAGGTGCACTGGGTAGTTCAATCCCCAATTGCCAGAGTGCATCTCTTGCTACTGCAATGGCTTCTAGTGACTTGCTTTGTGCTGTCTGGGCGGCGATTTGAATTTCGTAAATTTTGATTTTGTCTAAGATTGTCTGGGCTGCTTGCAACACTTGTGCTGCAATCTCTTCCATGCTGTCAAAGTCAGCATTCAAATAGGCTGCTTCAGCAGCAGCAACATATAGTTTCAGGGTTAATTCATACTGGCTTTGCCAACAGTCGGCTGTTAGTAGATCAATGCCTGTTTGCAGATAAACTCTAGCTGTTGTGTAGGCGGTAGAATTTCTGGCTTTACAACCGGCTTCTAAGTTCAGTTTAGCTAATGCTTCTCGTTCGCTCGGTTGGGGAATTAACTCAATTCCTCGATTCAAATGTCCGACAATATCAAACAGTTTTTCTTCTTGCTCTATTTTTGAACAATTTTGCTGAAGTAATTGTCCGATTTTGAGATGAGTTTCTTTTTTATCTGAATCGGGAATCAGGGAATATGCGGCTTGCTGGACGCGATCGTGTAAAAATCGATAAGTGGGATTAGCTGAAGCCTGGAAAATTTCATCACTATCCGATTCGGTAAAGAACTTATAGATTTTGGTTGTGGGAATAACTAAACCTTCCTGCAATGCTTTCCATAAAGCCGTAGCCGTCATTGCAGCAGATTGCTCACTGACAATTACTAAGGTATTCAAATCAAACTGCGATCCAATACAAGCAGCTAATTTGAGAACCTCCTGAGTTGCTGGCGGCAACTTCTGCAATTGCAAAGCCATGAATTCAACGACATCATCAGTGATTGCTAAGGCTTTGACTTGGGCAATATCACACTGCCAATGCCGAATATCCCAGTTAAAGCTAATTAGCTTTTCCTCATGTAGTGCTTTGAGAAACTGAGTGGCAAAGAAAGGATTTCCCTGAGTTTTTTGATATACTAATTTTGTCAAAGGTTGGGCAAGAGATGATTCGCTATTCAGCGTATCCGCCACCAACAAATTCATATCAGGTTGGCTTAACGGTTGCAAAGTAATCGTATTCACAGTAGCCCCAGTTTTTACTATCTCATCCACTGTCAAAATAAATGGATGCACTGGCGAAACTTCATTATCTCGATAGGCTCCTAATACTAATAAATACCCTGTATCCATCATCAATAATTGTAGCAAATTCAGGGAAGCTGAATCCGCCCATTGCAAGTCATCCAAAAACATCACTAAAGGATGTTCAATGCTTGTGAAAACTTGCACGAATTTCTGCATGAGCAGATTAAAGCGATTTTGGGAGGCACTTCCTGACAATTCTGTTGCATGAGGTTGAGCGCCAATTATGCGTTCTAACTCAGGAATCACGTCAATCAAGACTTGTCCGTTATCTCCCACTGCTGCTAAAATCTGGGTTTTCCATGTTTGCAGTTCGGTATCAGATTCTGATAGCAATTGACCCATTAAGTCGCGGAAGGCTTGCACAAAGGCACTGAAGGGGATGTTGCGTTGAAATTGATCGTATTTGCCTTTGATAAAATAACCGCGCTGACGGACAATGGGTTTATGAACTTCATTGACAACGGCGGTTTTCCCAATTCCCGAAAAACCTGCTACTAGCATCATTTCGGTGCTACCTGTGCTGACTCGCTCAAAGGCAGCTAATAGTTGAGCAACTTCTTTTTCTCTACCGTAGAGCTTTTCGGGGATAGTAAAGCGATCGCTAATATCTCGCTTTCCGAGTTCAAAATCTTCAATTTTGGCTGTTTTTTGTAACTGAAATAAACAATTTTCTAAATCGTGCTTGAGTCCTAATGCACTTTGATAGCGTTTTTCGGCATTTTTCGCCATCAGCTTACTGACAATTTTTGATAAAATTATGGGAACTTCTGGATTTATTTGATGGATCGGTTTCGACTGTTTAGCGAGGTGACAATGCACCAATTTCATCGGATCATCAGAGATAAATGGCAACTGTCCTGTTAACAATTCATAAAAAGTCACACCCAGGGAATAAAAGTCACTACGATAGTCAATGCCTCGATTCATCCGTCCTGTTTGTTCGGGGGAGAGATAGGCTAATGTTCCTTCTAAAATATTAGGGTTCTGAATTTCTTGGGTTTCTCGTGGTAGGAGGGATGCAATACTAAAGTCAATTAGTTGAATTTCTTGGGTGTCTGGATTAATGAGAATATTAGCGGGTTTAATATCTTTGTGAATGACTCGGTTTTGGTAGAGATAGTGAATAATGTCTGTTAGTTGTATGGCGAGTTGGAGAAATTCTGCTAAAGGTAAAGCTTGAGATGGTTGGGTTTGATTTGTTGGTGTTTTGAGATAAGTAGATAGGGAGACTCCGCCAAAGTCCTCCATTACTAGGGCATAGCTATTCTGGTATACTTCCAGCGTCAGGGGTTTGACGATGTGAGGGAAGTCGAGATTTTTGGCAATGGTATATTGGTTGCGAAACTGGACGATCTCGTTGAAGGAGGGGTATTCGTTTCGCAGCAGTTTGATGACGACTGGGTATTCGTCACGGGTACGGATGCCTCGATAGACTAGGGTACGTGTACCTACATAAAGTTGCTCTGTAATCTCATAACCTGACAAATTTGCGATCGCATCCATAACTGGTTAACCCTTTCTTATAAAAAAGTTAAATTAAAATATTCTCTTCTATTATATTTTATAATGTGACAAAGATAGCGATCGCAAACTCTGCATCCTGGGTAGGGACAGAATTAACTGTAATTTTTTCCCAATGTTTATCAACTATTATTTGACCAAAAGCAATTTTGTCACAAGCATCCGGATTCATCCGTGTACCTGTGAAAAAAGCTCCCCATCATAATCACAACCCCTCGGACTCATCCGTGCGAGCAATCTCAAATATCAAATCTCAAATTTCCAATTTCAAATCGCATGACGTGCGATCGCTAATCCTAAATTAGGAATGAGAATTAAATAACTTCCACTCTTTAAAGTGGGATGGGCGTCCCGCCCGTCCAAAAAGGACGGGCGGGACGCC
>NZ_JAUBUC010000190.1:0-2968 GCF_036705285.1 Microcoleus sp. B4-C1
ACGAGCGAAATCAGCAATGTTAAAAGTTAGGATATGGGTTAAACCATGAACTAGCATAGCAGCAACTAGCCGCGCATTTTGTATCTACGAGAAACGGCATTTAACCTCTGTCTCCATAAATGCTCTCTCTGCTAATAGCTTCATCTGAAAGAGTGGGGAGATTTAGGGTACGATGACTGTCAACCCATTCTTGAAATGCGATCGACCATTCTGTTCGGGTAGCGGTTTCATAAAATGGACGTTGTTGAGGTTCAATTAGCTGTTTAAGCATCGCATCTAGTAATGGTTTAATCTGATCCGTCGTGCGGCTGGTGATTTTTGCTAAAGCTTGAGTAATAGTCTGTATCTCTTGTTGGTGAGATTGCTGAAGATTGTGCAGCATAGTTATCCTTGAGTGTAAGTTTTTGGGTTGACGATAACAAAATCGATCGCACTTTTTAAATTGATTTTAATATTCTAACTCTAGCGCAAAGCCTAGGAAGTAGGCGATTGCTCGTTCCTAGACTCTAGCCCATTGGTGACAACTTAAGACTGAAACCATTGATAAATCTCGCATCTAGCTAAGTCTAGATCCCCCTAAATCCCCCTTAAGAAGGGGGACTTTGAGCGGAATCTTGTCCCCCCCTTCTTAAGGGGGGCTAGGGGGGATCTGAGCTTAATACTCAAACAGCAGTCTGTGATTGGGTTTGACGTTAAGTTGTCACGAATGGGCTCTAGCCTGGGAACCAGTTAATCCTGGATGCACGTACTAGGATTTTCTGTCATTGCGAACGTAGTGAAGCAATCTCAAAGCTGACGCACCTTTCCCAAATCCCAAATCCCAAATGGATTGACACAGGCCCCCCTCTGCGGCTACGCTTTGAAGTTAGAGGTTGCTTTGCTTGTAGAGGAAGTAGCCCGCGTCGCCCAAAAATCTAGTTGCACTGCCCAAAGCTGTTGGTAGCAGCAATGGACAGCTAACCGCCAAACTGGTATCAGCAGTCTGGAGGCTAACGGAGTATCTTAACATCCTCTGTAGCCGCCCTGCTATGCGTTGAAAAGCGGGGCGGCTGGGTTTTTGGGTTTTTCTAGAAAACCCAAAACCAGGAGAACATAATTATGTCACAGGAATTCTTGCCTGACGACAACAAATTCGTTAGCGCAGCCCTCGAAGAGGATCGGCCAAATGACGGCTCAGCAGCAGAATCGGAACAGGATGTGGTGTGTGTAACGGTGACAGGTTCGCAATCGGGTGTCAGGGAAACCATACTCACTTTGTACCGCCTGGGATTTGCCGAAGTGGGCGATTGGAGTCCCGTACAGCGTGCAGCCAATCCGAACCAAGTGATGAGTGTGCTGATTCGCCGTCGGAAGCGCAAAGCGTAGGTGTTTGCTCGTTCCCAGGCTCTAGCCTGGGAACCAGTTAAGAAGACCAACAAATATCAGGCACGTTACTTTACTAAATCAGGATAAGAGCATATCTTAATTTAGAGGCTGAAACCCCTTTAAAAAAGCTAGGCGGGGAAAGGCACATTTCCCCGCCTAAGCCTTGTAACCATTGGAAAACTGATGTTGTGTTACATGAACACTTTATGTGTTATGTTAACTTTTTTGAATATTTGAGAGGCATTATGGGAGAAGCAAAACGAAGAAAAAAAGCGCGTGGTTTAGGAAAAACGTCTACTACACAACAAATCTCAACATCCTCAAACATTTTTTATAGGACTCTTCACCAAATTTCAGAAATTGAAGATGTTGAGTTTCAACAAGCTCGTGAAAATTCACCATATTTAGCGTTACTGTGGTCTGCTCTGGTTACTTTTCACGATCATATTGACAATTACACATTATTAGGAATTGTAGATTTTTGGCAAAACTACTGGGAAAAAGCAGCATATTTATTAGGTGCAATAGAACTTAGCGAGCATCGACATCTATTATGGGTAAGTAATATAAAAACCATGAGATTAATGATTTTAAAAAAGTTAGAAAAATATTTAAAAAACGATAACCAATATTTTTTAGAACATGGAACCACACCTTTTTCATCTATGGCTGAAACGACAATAGAAGTAGCACTGGCTATGTATCGTCCCACCGATTGTATTATTTACTATGGGAAAAAGTTAGCAGTTTATAAAGGGTACGATAGTATAGACTTACAAGGAGAATTAATGATAGCTGTTAAACACGTTATCGGATGCTGGAGTCTTTATCCTTTCCCACAGACATTGAGTGTTCCTTTTTCTGATTACAAACAAGCTAAATTAGCATTGAAAAATTTTCCTACATCATTGAAAGGTGAGTTAGTGCATTATCATTCTAGTAAACTTGCGAAATTATTGGGATTAACAATTAATGGTAATTACGCCTATTTAATTAAATAACGTCGATCGGAACTGCCGCCAATTTTGGAGTCTTATGGGTGGAAAACCCTACTAAATTCGGCAGACATCAAAGCCTGTCTTGCTTTTGCTGCAGACCATGAGAAAACTGATCCGCCTTGGCTACTTTCAACGTCAGGGCTCTTTTTTTATCCCTACTTGCTCAAACCTGAAATCCTGACCTAAACCAACCAGAATTATTTGCAGTTATAATTACGCTTATTAGTGTACAAAATATTGCTTTATGGACTACCACGACATCATCACAATTGAACCGGGAAAACGCAGTGGCAAACCATGTATTCGGGGAATGCGAATCACCGTCTACGACATCTTAGAATATCTCGCCGGTGGCATGACGGAAGCAGAAATTTTGGAAGATTTTTCAGAACTAACTTCGGCAGACATCAAAGCCTGCCTTGCTTTTGCCGCCGATCGTGAAAAAAAGTTATTTGTGACATCCCTGTGAAACTTCTATTCGACAAAAATCCGGGATATTGGCAGTTAGAAAGACTTTTGAGCAAAGCGCCGGAATTGATAGAAAGAGCTCAGGGTTTGACGGAACGGGAGCTTTATCGATTAATTGAATTGTTGGATACGGAAAT
>NZ_JAUBUC010000050.1:0-31991 GCF_036705285.1 Microcoleus sp. B4-C1
TATTTGCCGGGTGAATATGAGGTGACGGGGGGGTCATTTCACCCGGAAGGAACTGGGACGCAGATGAATAATTTGCCGGAATTTGGGGAAGCGCCGCGGTTGAATAAGGCGCCGAAACAAGATGTGCCACCGGATTTAGTGAAGCCTCCGAAGCCGAGTGATGATATTTGGCAATTACCGACTGTGATTTTTAAGGAGCCTCAGTTTAAAGAGGTCTTTGGTAGTAGTGGCTCTGATTCTGCTTCGGGTGGAACTGGGAATGATGATTTAGCTAATAATCCGTCTGGTGGTTCAGGAGGTGGTGGTAGCTCACCAAATCAGGACAAAATACAGAAATTTCTTCGCGAATTTCGTAGGGTGATGGCACAGGGAAAACGTGCTGTCATAGATTTTCTCAAAGGATTCATTTACCACTCTCTGATAAATGGCGTCGGTATCCTCAAGGATGTAGCTGACCTCTTGTACCCACCAGGGGCAAAATCCCATGCTGAAATTGAGGCATATTACCGGAATAATCTGAGTTTTCAGCTAGGAAAAGCCGTTGCCAACGGATTAACTTTTCTAGCAGGAATACTAGGAATTTTGTTGATCGGGCTGACTATTGGAGGTAGCGGTGGCAGTGCTTTAATAGCAGCGCCGGCACAGGCAGCAGCATTGATAGCGGCTGGCAATATGACGGCAGCTAGTGCCAGAGATATTCTCAGTCTTGTAGGTCAAGTCTTTCAGATGACTTCTGGGAACAGCGGTGGTTCTTCTTCTATTCCAAACCCAGACAGAACTAGACCTTCTCTAAACCCAGATCCCAACAGACAGCCTAGTGGCTCGAAAACAATTCCAGAACCAAAGGCTGATGAGCTTAACATTCGGGGGATAGCGCGAGAAAATGAATCTGCTGAGATACTATCTAAAGCTGGCTACAATGTGGAGCAAAATCCAACAGTTAGTGGTACAAGAAGGCCAGACTACAAAATCGAAGGCAGAATTTTTGACTGCTACGCGCCAATAACTTCAGACCCTAATAAGATTATATCAGCATTGAAAGACAAGATTGTAAAGGGTCAAGCTGACAGGTTTATACTTAATCTTGATGACTCTAAAGTGTCACTTGCAGATATACTGGTGCATCTTAATCGATATCCCGCACCAAGTATCCGAGAGATAATTGTTGTAAGAGGTGGAACTATCCTCCATTTTTTCCAATAAAAACATAGATCGTAGGAGAGAAAAATGTCTACAGAGTATCAGTTCTATTTAGCAACTATTCTAGAACCGTTACAAGCTTTACAAATAGCATTTCAAGGATTTGAGTTAGAATGGGTTGATGAACCTAATGGGGCCTGTTTATTGGGTTCAGGAATGTTAGTAGGAGCCAATCATGCGATGGAATTTCAATCTATTATTGAAGAAGAATTTGGATTTGTACCGAATATAACTATTTGGTTTCGACTCAATTGGGATGCAGATTTTGAAAAAGCTAAGCAGATTATGATTCGAGTAACCATCGAGTTGCTGCGCCAGAGTTCAGAAGATGCAGTGCTGCTCTTCAATTATGACAGTATAGTGCTTCAGAGGCTGGGAGGAAATCTGTTACTAAATGATGCCTTTAACCCTTGGATTACAGATTTACTTCCTGAAGTGACACTGCCCTATGAAATCCGCAATCTTCCATCTTTGTAATATGCAATGAATGTGCGCTCGAATTATATTGATAGTTTGACCTGAGTCGGACGATCGCACATCGCCCGTACAATTTCCTCTGAGTCGATCGCCCCATCTGATTGAACAAACGGGCGTTCTCACTTTTGTACAGGCCTCCGGATCGATCGTGCAGGCGAGCGATCGGCTTGAAAAAGCTGTTGTACGAGCGATCGTATCCTCTCATTTTTGTGTCACATCTTCAGGGGATATCAGCACGCAGCCCTGTCTGGCCTGCGATGACACGGCACTAATTCTTGGATGAACACGGATCTCGCCCCAATCTAGGATACAACGAGGCAACAAAACCCGCCCTAGCTTGTAAACTAGGGGTAACAGAATACGCAGGAAAGATTTATGCCGTCAGAAAACCAAGACTTGCTCAAAACTCAAACACCTGAGAGTCCAAAGTTGCCGGTTCCCTCAGAAATTTTATTGAGCTTGGTCGCCTTACCCATGCTGGGCGGGCTGGTGGTGGCTAAAGCTGCTGCTGAGTTTGTTGCGTCGATCGGCGTTGAAAGCGAAGAAGTCTTTCGGGGCTCGCGCCTTCCCGTACTCAACTTTCCTCAATCACAGGATTAGAAAGCCCAAGGAAGGATGCTGCAGCTAGAAGTTAAATTTTGTGACCCCGCCCAAAAACGGATACGGTGCCACGTACTCCTGTCGGGGACAGATAAAAATTTTCGACCCTAGTTCAACATCCCAGGTTCATCTTTGAAGTAAATCTAAAAGTGTTCGACTTAGCGCGACTCAACTGACTTCTGGCCGAACGTCTCACGCCGATCGTCTAAAATCTAAAATCGCAAGTTAACTGACCTGAAAGCTTGACAATAGGTACAATCCGTGCTGTAAGAATTAATCTTTCCTTATACTTTGTACATAAGTGCCTTCTACTTTTAACGTTGCAATAAGTCTCAAATTTGACTGCAAACAAAAGTGTTTTAGGCGAAACTAAACCATACAATTTTCTTGACACCCGCAGCTATTGAGGAACAGCCCGATGAGTTCAGTCCTCCAGTCTTCAGAACAGGCTATTGATGCAACATCTATTTCCCCTTTTCCCGCTTACTCAAAATCAGACCTGTTTCTACGAAATCGCCTCAAAGTTGTAGAGGACTTGTGGGAATCGGTGCTGCGACAGGAGTGCGGGCAGGAATTGGTGGATTTGCTCCAACAAATGCGATCGGTCAATTCCGCCGAGGGACAAGCCACTCACTTTCGCGAGTCGAATGTCGTACAGCTAATCGAAAAGCTCGACCTCAACGCCGCCATCCGCGCCGCTAGGGCTTTTGCACTGTATTTCCAGTTGATCAACATTGTCGAACAGCACTACGAACAGCGAGACCAACAGCTAGCTTACGCTAGCAGCAACGATGCTGGTGGGCGGATGTTTTCTAAGCTGCCAGGACAAGCAACTGATGCCCCCGATCGCCCCCGCCACCGGGAAGGCCCAGTCCCCGCCCAAATGGCTCCTCGCGGTGCAGACAGCGGCGAGACGATCGCCCGAGATGCCGGCACTTTTCACCAACTGTTCCCGATGCTGCTGCGCTTGAACGTGCCCAGCCAGCAAATCCAGCGCTTGATCGATCAGTTAGACATCCGCTTGGTATTTACAGCTCACCCGACGGAAATTGTTCGCCACACGATCCGCACCAAACAGCGACGAATGGCGAAGATTCTCCAACAGCTAGACCAAGTTGACGAGAAATTTCAGGTGATCGGAACCGACTCTCAAAGCCCCTACCCGGTGTCTTGCTGGGAAGCAGCGGCTCTCCAAGAGCAACTGATGGAAGAAATTCGCCTCTGGTGGCGCACTGACGAACTGCACCAGTTCAAGCCGACTGTACTTGACGAGGTGGAGTACACTCTCCACTACTTCGAGGAAGTTCTGTTTGATGCTATTCCCGAACTCTACCACCGCTTAAAGCAAGCTTTGCACGCTTCTTACCCTTATCTGAAACCGCCTAGTTACAATTTTTGCAAGTTCGGTTCTTGGGTGGGATCGGACAGGGACGGCAATCCTTCGGTGACTCCGAAAGTTACTTGGCAAACGGCTTGCTATCAGCGCCACTTGGTGCTAGAGAAGTACATCAGCGCGGTGAAACGGCTAAACGAACTTTTGAGTTTGTCGCTGCACTGGAGCGATGTGCTGCCGGAATTGCTGGAATCTCTCGATCGCGACAAATCGGAATTCCCGGAGGTTTACGAGCAGTGGGCAATCCGCTACCGCCAAGAACCTTATCGGTTGAAGCTGGCCTACGTGCTGCAGCGGCTGGAAAATACGCGCGATCGTAATTGGCGGCTGTACAAAGGAGACGAATTGCAGCGGGAACGCGAAGCTTTGTCGGAACATCCCGGAATGACCGGCCTTTATCGATCGGGGGCTGAGTTTTTAGCCGAACTCAAGCTCATCGAACACAATTTAGTGGAAACAGGTTTGAGCTGTCGGGACTTGGAAAATCTGCTCTGCCAAGTAGAAATTTACGGGTTTAATTTGGCTTACCTAGATATTCGCCAAGAGTCAACAGTACACTCGGACGCTTTAAGGGAAATTGCTGAATACTTGCAAATTTTGCCCAAGCCTTACAATCAAATGTCGGAATGCGATCGCATTATTTGGCTGGCAACGGAACTGCAAACTCGCCGCCCTTTAATTCCAGCAGAATTGCCCTTTTCTCCCAAAACTTGCGAGACGATCAATACCTTCCGAATATTGCGGCAAATGCAGCAGGAGTTTGGCTCGGAAATTTGCCAAACTTACGTCATCAGCATGAGCCACGATGTCAGCGATTTGCTGGCGGTTTTGCTGTTAGCAAAAGAAGCGGGACTTTACGATCCGGCAACAGGAATTAGCAACATTCAAGTAGTTCCCCTGTTTGAAACGGTGGAAGATTTGAAAAAAGCGCCGGAAGTAATGCAAAAAATCTTTGATCTGCCGCTTTATCGAGCTTTGCTAGCAGGAGGATACGCGCAGGAACTAGCGGTAAAAAACGCCGAAAATCTCAAATGCCCCATCGAAAATCTCAAATTGCAAGAGGTAATGCTGGGCTATTCGGACAGCAATAAAGATTCTGGTTTCCTCAGCAGCAATTGGGAAATCCACAAAGCTCAAAAGGCTTTGCAAATGGTTGCGGAAAAACACGGTGTGGAGTTGCGAATTTTTCACGGCAGAGGCGGTTCTGTAGGGCGCGGTGGTGGGCCTGCTTACAAGGCAATTTTGGCTCAGCCTGGAAAGAGTATTAACGGGCGAATTAAGATTACTGAACAAGGCGAGGTTTTGGCTTCTAAATATTCTTTGCCGGAGTTGGCGCTTTACAATTTGGAAACTGTGGCGGCGGCGGTAATTCAAGCGAGTTTGCTGCACACTGGTTTTGATGGCATCGACCCTTGGAATGAGATTATGGAGGAGTTGTCGGTGAAATCGCGATCGCACTACCGCAATTTAATCTACGAACAGCCGGATTTAGTTGATTTCTTCCACCAAGTTACCCCCATTCAAGAAATCAGCCAGTTGCAAATTAGTTCTCGCCCTGCCCGTCGCGGTGGCAAAAAAGACATCAGCGGTTTGCGAGCAATTCCGTGGGTGTTTAGCTGGACTCAAAGCCGCTTTTTGCTGCCTTCTTGGTACGGTGTCGGCACAGCTTTGCAAGAGTTTTTGCTGGAGGAACCGGAAGAACACATGAAACTTTTGCAGTATTTCTACTTGAAATGGCCATTTTTTAGAATGGTAATTTCTAAGGTGGAAATGACTTTATCTAAGGTGGATTTGCAGATTGCAGAACACTACGTGCAGGAGTTAGCTTTGCCAGCGGACAGGGAGCGTTTTAAGGCTTTATTCGATCAAATTGCTGCCGAATTTCACTTGATTCGCGATTTGGTTTTAACGATTACCGGACACCAACGTTTGTTGGACGAAGATCCATCGCTGCAGCGATCGGTGCAGTTGCGAAATGCGACGATTGTGCCTTTGGGTTTGTTGCAGGTTTCGCTGCTGAAACGCTTGCGGCAGCATGGTAGTGGCGGGGTTCCGGGGGTGATTCACTCGCGTTACAGCAAGGGTGAATTGTTGCGGGGAGCTCTGCTGACGATTAATGGAATTGCTGCGGGGATGCGGAATACCGGCTAGGCAAATAGTTTTGAGTTGTGAATTAGTGGTAAGGTGCGCGATAGAGCACCTTGCTACTGTTAGTTTCAGAATTCGGGCGATCGCCCATTGTATAGCAATCCTCGCATCATTTGTGTAATTCTTGTAGGGGCAAACCCCCCGTGGTTGCCCCCATGAGACCGGGGTAGGCACTCTTAACACTACCCCTACATCTTTTTACGACTCCTGCAAGGATTGCTACAGCATATTCCATGTAGATGTGGTACACACAATCTTCTAGCCCGTGTAAGGTGCGGATACACCCGTCAATCTGTAAGTTTTATCGACCAATATTTCGCCGCGACGCACCCTACAGATTAACACCACACAATATAGCTTTATAGTGTACTTCATGAACCACCGAAGAGGCTGTATAGTCACAGCCATAGGAAACTGTTCGCTATGCTAGCTGAGATTTTTTTATGTCTAAACGGAAACAGTCTCAAGGTTGTCGCCCGATGCTGCGGCGCACTTTTTTATTTTTAACGGGCATAGCTTTGGCGCGGGTTGCGGCTGACTATTTTGCGATCGCCCAAAACCGAGATAGTTTCTTGACTCTCATGGGTCAACTGTGGCAAAAGTCACTCGCTTTTTTATCAAGTATACAATCAAATCAAACTCCTCAACCTCTCCCTAGCAATCCCGTTGTAAAATCGGCAAAAACAAATCAACCTCTGCCGAGTAATCCTATTGTAAAATCGCCCGAAAATCCTCCTGCTGTGCAGCCGTCTCAACCTAAAATTATCAAAAAACGTTCTGCTAAGCAAGCAAAACCTGTAGAAGTCAGCAGCAAAAATGTAGCTGGCGCAAGTTTTTATCTCACAACTATTGACCTCGCCGACCCAGAAAATTATATCACAATTGGGTTAGCTAATAATGCAGATTTTGCAAATACTTCTAAAGTAACGCGGGGTGATGAACCTTTTGAAAATATGGTGTCGCGTTACCGGGCTGCTGTTGTTGCTAACGGGACTTTTTTTGGTAAAGATGAGCAGAAATCTGTACTGGGAAATATGGTGGCGGCGGGTAAGTTTCTGAAATATAGCCGATGGGAAAATTACGGCACGACTTTGGGAATTAAAGCCGGAAATCAATTGGAAATGGTGACGGCTAGAATCGAAGGTAAGCCGGATTGGAGTCAACATTGGTTTTCTCTGACTTGCGGGCCGAGATTGGTTAAAGCGGGGAAAGTTGGGCTGTCTCCTTTGTCGGAAGGTTTTAAAGATGCTGGTGTTTTGGGCGTGGGTTCGAGAACGGCGATCGGCTTTCCGGCTTCGAGAGATAAGTTATTTTTGGTAACTTTTTTTGACAGTTTGTCTTTGGAAGCAGAAGCTAAAGTTATGCAGGCGATCGGCTGTTTTGAAGCGATGAATTTGGACGGGGGCGCTTCGGTGGGTTTGGCTCATCAAGGGCAGATTTTATTGCCGCCGGGACGGAATTTGACGAATGTGCTGGTGGTTTACGATCGCCAATATCCGGCTCCCGCTCAATTAAAACAGTCTTGGGAACGCTTTCAAAAGGGATCTCGACCAACGCCTGATCCGTCCGTTTTTTTTGAGTGAATTCGCAATTGCTATAATATGACATAAGCTTTTGCAGGCAAAGATTATGACAGCAACAAAAGAAAAAACCTGGACAGTCGAAGAATATCACCGGATGATTGAAGCTGGTATTCTCAATGAAGGCGATAAGATTGAACTCCTCGATGGGAGAATTGTTGAAATGAGTCCTCAAACACCAATCCATGCTGGCACAACCCAGCGATCGTCCGATTATATCAAACAACTACTTGCCGGACAAGCTCACGTTCGGATGCAGTTGCCAATTACTTTAGCAACTTCGGAACCGGAACCAGATATAGCTGTTGTTTGTATCGATCCGGGTGCTTATCGCGACCATCACCCAAATCCTAGCGAAATCTTGCTGTTAATTGAAGTTTCTTACGCGACATTACAAATTGACCGCCGGGAAAAAGCCCCGATTTATTCTAGAGCAAATATCCCTGAATATTGGATTTTAGATGTAGCGGCGCGCGAGGCATATATTTACCGGAATCCTGCACCGGGAGGCTATCAATCTGAGATAGTTGTTGCAGATAATGCTGTGATGAGAATGCTAGCTTTTCCTGAGATTGAAATTAGTTTTTCCGAACTGTTTTTGCCTGTTTAGTTTGTGTTTGAGCTTTAACCGCAGATGGGAGCAGATCGGCGCAGATGAAGGCAGATAAAGACTTAGAACCAAGATGTTTTGGAGTGGTTTAAATTTGAATGTCGTGGTAAGATGGCAAAATGAATTCAATGGGGTTTTATGTCAAATATTGAATTATTAGACCAACTTCGGCAGTTATCCCCGGCCGAGAAGTTTCAAATTATGCAATTTTTAATGGCTGAATTGGCGAAAGAAGAAATGTTAAAGCCATTGGATAATGGCGCGGGTTATCGTGTTTGGTCGCCTTATGACTATGGTGATGCTGCTCAGAAATTAATGAGTTTATTAGAACAAGAAGAAACAAAAGACAAGGCGAAATTCTAAACGATTTTCTTTTATCGAACGAAGGAATCAAGCAGGAGAAACTAATTTTTTTCCCTGTGTACCCATAACTTTAAGCTATCGGGATTGTATTTCGGAGACTTTGGGTTTGTTGGATACGGGATCGAGTCTTAATGTTTTACCGTACCATGTTGGTTTAGCGTTGGGAGCTGTTTGGGAGGAGCAAACGCTTTCAATTCCGTTAGCAGGTAATCTTGCGCCAGTGGAAGCAAGGGGTTTAGCTGTTGTGGGACAAATTAGCGATTTTCCACCTGTTCGTTTGGCTTTTGCTTGGGCTAAATCTAACGAGCCGCCTATTATTTTAGGCCAGTTAAACTTTTTTATGGAGTTTGATGTCTGTTTTTATCGTTCACAGTTGGCGTTTGAAGTGTGTCCTAAATTTAGGGATAGTTGAGATTAAGCTGTTCGACATTTAAAGGACGATTGTAGGGTGCGGAGCGTACATAAGCGTTTCCCTTGTAACTGTAAGTGTTCGCTTCTGACGCACCTTACCTAGTTCGTTAGTCGTTTAAATGGGTAACAGCTTATGAATATGATAAAATGGTGGGTGGCAGCATAGATATGGGAAAATCTTAATTTTTTTGAGTCGAGATTGACACTACGCTCTGCAAGTAAACTCCGCTCAGAATGACATAATTACAATGACTTTCCGTGGGCCTAAAATCTCTTCATCCGCCTTAGCGCGATACACCCACAACTTAATCAGCTCGCATAACCTCCCTACTCAATAGTTTGTGGATAATTCCTGCATTCCCTACGGAGAGTTTTGCCACTCGGCGGTAAGCTTGCGGAAATTGTATTTAGATGCACCGGGGTGACAAGTAACGCAACTGCTGATATTTGCGGGTTGGGACAGCGTGACTTTGGGGTGCAAAGCTTTGAAATAGCGAGAACTGGCGACTCGATAGGCGATTTCTTCGTCTTTGGCTTGGGGACGGGAAAAAGTTTGCAGGTAGTTCCAGACTAGCAGGCGGGGCGGGTCTACTAGCAGTTTGATGGTTTGTCCGTAGTGTTGAGGATCTTGCAGCAACCGGCGCCAAGTTTCTGTAGGTAATACTTGCGGTGGTAAAGCGATGTGACAGGTGGCGCAGTTTTCTAGGTACAGTTGCTGTCCGAGTTGGTAACGTTCGGGAATTCGATCGACCGTACCAGTATCCTCGATCGAAGAAACCTGAGCAAGTCGCGCGGGAGTGCGAGAGTAGGCAGTCTGAGCTGCAACCCATCCGCCGCAGGTACAGCAGATAATTATCAACACTAGCAACGTTGAGTAAAGCCCCCGCAACCCTACTCTGCGACGTTTGCGGGGTTTTTCCTGTTTCATAATTCTGAATTTATTTTTGGTTAAATTACTGGTATACTCATGCCTTCGCGGGCTAAGCAGCTATTGGCGAACGCTGCCTGCACCTCTGCTTCTGTACGATCGAGAAAATTGTCGTCGTGACCCGGATCGTGGTGAAACATCACGATTTTTTTGACTCCAGCAGCTTTGGCTATTTCTACTCCTGCTTGCCAAGTCGAGTGTCCCCAGCCGACTTTTGGGGTTTTGAAGTCATAATACTCTTCGTTGGTGTAGTTGGCGTCGTAAATCAGCACGTCGGCGTTGCGAGCTAGGTGTAACACGTTGTCGTCAAGGCGATCGGGAAAGTGCTCTGTATCCGTGCAGTAGACGGCTGTGTGTCCCTCCCAGGTGACTCGATATCCAATCGCGGTGTTGGGATGGTTCAGCAGTGCCGTTTCGATTTTCACATCGTCGAGTTCGATAATATCCCCAGGGGTCAAATCGTTGAATTTGAGGTCTGACTGCATCACCTGGATGGGGACGGGAAAATTGGGGTGCACCATTTGGTCGGCAAGACGGTGTTTGATTGTAGTGCCGTTGGGGGCGATCGCACCGTAAATATGAAAGCAGTTCCCTGGGATAAAGGCGGGAGTAAAGAACGGAAAGCCTTGAATGTGATCCCAGTGAGTGTGGCTGAAAAACATATGGGCTTCCACCGGCATTTGCCGCAGCAGATTGAGGCCCAGAACTCGCAGGCCCGTACCGCCGTCAAAAATCAGGCGTTTTTTGCCCAAGCGCATTTCTACACAGGAGGTGTTCCCTCCGTAGCGCAGTGTTTTGGTGCCGGGGGTGGCGATGCTGCCCCGCACGCCCCAAAACTGAACGACAAACTCGGTCAAAGGACTATTTTCCATAGTGGCTTGGCGATCGGAAGGCTGTGGATTGGGTAGAGAGGGTGCGGAATCTGGCATTTTTTTTAGTTTTGGCGGCAGGAACTTGGGAGTTGAAATCTTAGTTTTTACTTTTTAGTTTTTAGCAATCTGTACTATAATAAAGCCCTTGATCGGGAAACTATTCGAGTGCCTAATACTTGGGCTGTTAGAATTCTCAACCTTACCGATTCGTGTAGGAGATGTCACGCTTGAGAGATTATTTTTTGCATCATGCGGGCTGCCCGGCGTGTTCTGTGTTCTGAGATTAAGATAGCGCCGATCGCTCTAAGTGTTAGGGTAAAATTTCCTCAAACGTAGAACGCATTCCCCAGCGGTATAATTCGCGCTTCATCTTACTCTAGGAGTAGTATTTTTTTCAAGATTGGGGCCGGGGCGGGGTTTTTAGGAATGCTGTTCCGGTGACTCAGCATTGACTATGGATTTGACCTTCTAGCTACCTGTTCCTCGACTACATCCCTAGACGTGCAGCATCGCCTTAAGTTCGGCCCCCTGAGTTTTTAGTCGGGTTGCAGTCGAGGAGTGCGGGCTAAGGGCTTATTTGCGATCGGCTGCGATGCACTTTTCCACTAAGGGCATGACTTGATCGACATCTTGCCAACCCAGAATTTCCGTGACTTTTTTCTCCAAATTTTTGTAGGTTCTAAAAAATTCGGCTATTTCGTCCAAGCGGTGGGGGGCTACGTCTTTGAGGGACTTATAGTGAGCGTAGCGGGGGTCTTTGTCGGGAACGCACAAAAGTTTTTCGTCCCTGTCACCTCCGTCGATCATTTCCAGCATTCCGATCGGACGGGCTGCGATTATGCACCCTGGAAATGTGGGCTCATCCATCATCACCATGCCGTCGAGGGGGTCGCCATCATCGGCTAAGGTGTTGGGTATGAAGCCGTAGTCGCACGGATATTGGACTGAGGAAGAAAGCACCCGATCGAGAGCAAAGGCTTGCAAGTCTTTATCAAATTCGTACTTGTTTTTGCTACCGGCGGTAATTTCGATGAGGACGTTGAGCAGTCCTGGTTTCGGCTGTGCCGGAATTAGCGATAAGTCCACAACAATATCTCCAAGTTAACAGATGATTGGGATGAGTGCTACTTGCCAAATCCCTTTGATAGCATTTTACGGGCGATCGGGCCTTTCGGCTGCATGAGATTGACCGAAAGCGGGGGAGTGTGTCGCCGGCTGGGAGAGTACACGCTTTCGGGCGGGACGCCCATCCCACACAAAAGAGAGCGGACGGGCGGGACGCCCATCCCACAATTTGAGAGGTACGGGCGGGACGCCCATCCCACAGGTTGAGGGCGCAAAGCTTTGTTTGGGCGAGGGAGATATGTTCAGAACCATTTATTCTGTTTACCGTCTGTCAAAATTATTTTAATTTTCAAACCCAACCACTGGCTCAGTTCTGTTGCTAACCACTTGATTTCTGATTCACTTAGTCCCTCCTTCTCTCCTAACTGATATTTGTGGTTGCCTGCTTGAACTATCATCTGATAGACTTTCCCTAATCTCACTTCCGAGTGGCTCTCCTGCATAAGTAATGATGCCGCTTGATATAACTCTCTAGGGATTGAAAAAGCAAAAATCATAACTTTTATAACTTTTACACCAATACCGCTGTTTCTATATTCACGTTGTTGAATTTTCAACTGGCCAATCTCCTTCCTGGGAGATGGCTTGGCATGATTCCATCTCAACCCCAGTAGATGGCTGCTACAGGAGATTTGCTGGCGATCGATTCTGAGCCGCCTTTCCCTAAATAGTGCAAATATCAACTTTAGTCCTGCCATACATAACAAACTTCCTGATATTATTATAAAAAATTGGGGATTTATCTTTAACGCATCGCTCAACATATCCCTTGCTATAAATGAGACTGGACTCGCAGATACTACAGCCGAAAGCGTGGCAATTAAACCAAAACCGATGCCTGGTGGCGGAATTACAATTTCTATAAATTCCGATTTTTTTGTAAGTTTAATATCGCTGCCTTGTGGCTGCAGCACCACCATAGGATTTTTGTTGATCGGGCGGGGATTTTTAAGCCCTCGCCATGCTTCCCTAGCCGAAGATAACCGTTTGGACAAACTTGGTTCTGTCATCCACTCCAGCCAATCTATTAAATTAGGATTGAGCTGCGGTACCCGATCGGAAAATTGAATTTTCAAATCCTGCTGTGACAGTTCGGTGGGATGCAAACCCGTTACCAAATAAATTAAAGTTGCACCTAAACCGTAGAGGTCAGAAGCCGGAACCGAGCGCCCGCCAAATTGTTCCGGTGCCATATATCCGTAAGTTCCCACTACTGTAATTGTGCCGCCAAATTTTGCAGCTTGGTTTTGCACCGAACCGAAATCAACTAAATAAACTTGTCCAACCGAGTTACCTGATCTGCTATGCAGTAAAATATTGCTAGGTTTAATATCGCGGTGAATAACAGGCGGATTTTCCTCGTGCAAATAATTCAAAATTGCTAACAGCGATTTAGCTAATTCTTTCACTTCGCTTTCGCTAAAAGTACGCCCCGATCGCAAATGCTCTTGCAAAGTTTTTCCCTCTACATAAGTCTGTACCAGCGCAAAACTTTTACTGTTTAGTTCGTCAATTTCCAGGTAATCGAGGTAGCGCGGAATTGCTGGGTGAGAAAGTGCTTTTAAAGTTTCCGCTTCCCGTTCAAATAGCTTGAGGTCTTGCCATTCAAAATCGCTGCCGAGGAATAGCTGTTTGATGACGACTAATTCTTGAGTTTGTAAGTCACGAGCCAGCAGCGTTTGGCGACCAGTTTGTTTTCCTAGTTGTCGCTGCACTTCGTAGCGTTCTGCTAATATTTTGCTGGTCATATTTTTTTACATGAATTTGAGTGTGAGGGGAACGTCGGGGTTCAGAAACCGGGTTTTTTAGCGAGTCTGGCGGTTGTAACGTGGCTTTTCGTAAAAACCCGGTTTCTAGGAGTCGGAGTGCGTCCAGAACTGTAAATTTTAGATTAGAGTCCACTTTCTTTTTGATACCACCGGGCAATAGACTTGCTACTTGCCCCCATTGACAGTCCTGCAATTAGCGACGGTGGTAGCACGAAAATAATCTCCAAACTCAAATCGTTTAGCTTATTCCAACCCATTATCCGAAAGTAGACGATGCTTATCGAGGTACAGAGTACAATACTAATTGCAGTTAAAACCTGTCGGTGAAGTTTGGGATTAGTTAGGGGAAAAAACCACAAGCGGGTCACAATTCCTACGATTATTCCGTTCCCCAACCCCAGCAGCAAGCCCAGAAGAAGACCGATTAATCCTCCGAAAATTGTCGCCACTACCGGAAAAATAAATGTGCCGTAAATTGCTGCACAAGCTCCTACACCTAGAGTGCCCATCCAAGTGCTGCGCCCGATCGCATTCTTGAACAACCTAGAGGTATCTAGCGTTTTTCCCAGTCTCAATGTCTGGGAATATTTATTTATTTCCTGTGGTTTTTCTAGAACTTCTTTAGCTATTTGGACTGAGGCGGGACGGCATTCTAAACTGGGATGCGTCATCCACTTCAGCCAATTGGTAAAACCGGAACTCAGTTGGGTGAATTGCTCGAATTCGATTTGCAAATCTTGCTGTGGCAAATCGGCTGGATGCTGCTTGGTGATTAAGGCGATTAAGGTTGCTCCCAAGCTGTACAAGTCGGAAGCTGGAACTGCTCTCCCGCCAAATTGTTCGGGCGGCATATAGCCATAAGTTCCGACAACGGTGACGGTTTTCCCTTGTTGCGTTGCTAGGGTTTGAACTGCACCGAAATCGACTAGGTAAACTTCGCCGACGCTGTTTCCCGATCGATTTTTGAGTAAAATATTGCTGGGTTTAATGTCGCGGTGAATCACCGGGGGCTGTCGCTGGTGCAGGTAGGCGAGGATGTCTAATAATGCTGTGGCTAATTGTTTGACTTCTCTTTCGCTGAAGGTGCGGCCGTCTGAGAGATATTCTTGTAGGGATTTGGCTGCGATGTAAGTCTGAACTAGGGCGAATCCTTTGCGCTTGGGCGTGTCGATTTCAAAGGAGTCGAGATATCGGGGAATTGCGGGATGGGATAGGGATTTTAAGGTTTCGACTTCTCGCTGGAACAGTTTTAAGTCTTCCCAGTTAAAGTCGCTGCTGAAGGAGAGGAGTTTGACTACTACTTGCTGTTGGGTTTTTAAGTCGCGGGCGAGTAAGGTTTGCCTTCCTGCTTGCTTGCCGAGCCGCCGATCGCACTGATAGCGATCGGCTAATATTTCTTTTGACAAATCGCCGATGTTTTGTCCGCTCATCTTCTCTTGCCCTAGAACCGATTAAACCTAGTGTAGTTGACAAAAGTGCAATAATCGGAAATGTTTGGGCTAGGGCAAAAAAAATTTTATGTCAAATAGCAACCGCCTTTAAAAGCCAGCTTTCTCGCACAATCAAGAAGCGCCTGAGTTAAGCTGGAATTTAATTTTGGATTTGCTTGTAAATTGACTGCACTACGTCGAGCAGGCTCAAGACTTGCTGCCATTCGGGGGCATCGGGGTTGTAGCTTTTGGCGCGCTGAGCTTTCAAACTGTGGTGCAAGAGGGAAAGCAGCGCGTCTGGAGACTGTAAAGAATTGTCATCTTCATCTGCTGGGGTTTGGGCTGCATTTTCTTCGATGTCTTCTTTAATTTTTTGTGCTCGATCGGCGAGGGCTAAAGATCGGCCTGCCAGGTTTTCCGGCATTTTAGGCTGTTCGGACAAAGACGCGCTGGTTAGTTCTACCAATAGTTGACAGACTCGATCGACCCATTCGTGATCGTTTACTGAAAAGGAACCTGATTTGAACACTTGCCCGTCAGGTCTTTGTTGAATGGTTTGTACCTTCTGGATCAGAGGAATAGCCTTAACAGTGATATTTTCCGGGATTCTGGGGATATCTGACAGGGAGCTCCGAGCAATCTCCAGCAATAGTTGGTAAACCTGATCTACCCACTCAACATCTCCCGATTGCGAATTCCAATTATTCATAACTGACGCTAGTGGTTTTCTATATCTAAGACTAGAACATTGACTATCTGCGAAGGAAGCTCTTTTTAGGAGCCCCTAACGCTATTAAGACTTAGGCGGGCGGGGTAATAAACCCGGTTTTTGAGCGGATGTTTCGTCGCCTTTCTCCAAGATTTTTCTCAGAAACCGGGTAACGCTGCCGCCAGTCCTAACTATTTTTAAGCGCTTCAAATAATAGAAGTGCTAAGTTTGTTGCGGTAGGTAGTGCGAACGAAACAGGTAGGGGGAAACCCCGGCATCTCGCTTGCGAGTTCAAATCCGGTTATCTAACCATAATACCTGTTGGAGCTTATTTATAATTAACCTCAATAGGATATTAAGGTTAATTGGTGGTGGGATGGGAGGCGCACCCCCGATCGCGATCGCCCCCGCCCCGAACCTTGACGCTACCGCCCGCATTTGCTGTGGGCTACTGCTATTTTTCTGTGAGATTCCACACACCATCCCAGTTGAGTACGTCTGAAAACCCATGTTGAAATAACATACAGCGATCGACGTGCAATTTAGCTGCCTTGTTTTTCGGGTCAACTTCCAGAACGGCGTTAAATTCGCGTTCAGCGTCTTTAAAGGCTTGCTTGGCTTTTGGTTCTAAGGCTTTCTTAAACTCGCTCAGCAGTTTTTTCACTCGATCGAGTCCCAGGTTTTCAAATTCCTCATCTAACATTTCTGCAACTGTCTCGCAGGCTCGACTTTTAATTTTCGCCTGCAATAGCTGCCTGATCTCTCCTGGTTTCAACCGCTTGATTTGGGGATTTGATGGTTCTAAGATGTCTGCTTCCAACAGCTTTTTGACTTCGCCTTCTTGCAAGTATTTAATATCATCTGCTGATAGGGGCTTGATTTTTGCTTGCAGCAGCATTTTGGCTTCGTCTTCCGAGAGGTTTTTGATTCCTTCCAATTTCAGCAGTTGGATTTCTGGCTGCAACAGTACGATGAGTTTGTCTGCTTCCGACAGGTTTTTCGGGTCGTACTCTGACAGCTTTTTCAGTTGATATAACAGGTTCTTTAGTTCGTGTTCCAACTGTTGCTCTAGATTGTAGGACAGTTTCTTAATCTCTGCCTCTGGCATTTCGGCGACATCCTTTAAGATGTTTTTCACCTCACTTTCTGAGAGTCTTTGGCTGACTGGAGTTTTGTAATGTTCGCGCCCCTTGGTGTAATGTTCTATAATTTGTTGCTGTGTTTCGGTTAGTGACTTGCCCACTGGCGAGTATCCCTCGCGGATGCCGACGAGTTCGTAAACGATTACAGGTTCGCTTTTGCCTTTGACAGTAATAAAGTCGAGTTCTCGCACGTAGAGCCGATCGGCATAATCTCGGTAAGTATTGTCGCTGATAATCAAGTCGGTGCCGTACTGCTTGCTGGCGCCTTCTAAGCGAGAGGCGAGGTTTACACCGTCTCCGATCGAAGTCAATTCCATGCGTTTGCTACTACCGATGTTGCCGCTGACAACTTCATCGGAATGCACGCCCATACCAATGCCGATCGGCAATTCCCCATGTGCCACGCGATCTCGATTAAACTCAGCCAGTTTTTCCCGCATTTTCACCGCCGTTTGCATAGCGCACCAAGCATGATCCTCTAGGGGCGCTGGAGAGCCAAAAACTGCCATCAGAGCGTCACCGATGTATTTGTCGAGAGTCCCACCGTACTCGAATACGACATCTACCATCACTTCAAAATATTTATTCAGCATCACTACCACTTCTTCGGCTTGCAATTTTTCCGTAAGTGTGGTATAGCTGCGAATATCTGAGAACAGCACCGAAACGTTTTTGCGCTTACCGCCCAATCCTGTATCGCCTGAAGCTAACAAAGCTTCGGCTACTTCTGGCGTCATGTAACGGTACATCAAGTTTTTGATTTGCTTGGCGCTGCTAATATCTTCCATGACGACTAACGCGCCGTTTACCTTGTTGGGGTCGGTAGCGTCAGTCATTGAATTAATCGAGAGATTGATACTCTGCCCCTCTCCTTCCAAAGTAAGCAAAACTTGATCGGGGTAATACTGCTGGCGATCCTTATCGTCTTCGGGAGACAAAGACGCATCAAACCATTTGGCAAAATCGCCTTTTTCTAACTTAATTAACTCACGTAAAGATTGACCTTCGCCTAATTCTGCATCGCTGACACCCAGTAAGTTTTTGGCACTGGGATTTGTCGCTACTATATTGCCTTTTTTATCGGTAGAAATCACGCCGTTAGTCAAGGCGTGTAGCATATCTTTTTGTCTTTGTTCTTGCTGTTTGACTTCGGCAAACAGTTTGGCGTTTTGCAGCGCGACTCCTGCTTGGATGTTAAACGCCTTCATAAATTCCATGTCGTTGCGATTGAAACTCGCTTTCCACTGTTCCGGGGCGTGAGGCCAATCTTCCGGGTTGTAGGGGGGGAATTCTCCTTGTCGTTTTTTATTAACTAATTGGGTGACGCCAATCAATTTTTTGTCCGAGTTAAATACGGGCATACAAAGCATACTGCAAGTGCGGTAGCCCGACTTTTGATCTACTTCTTTGGAAGTGGCGGCGCGGGGGTCGTCGTACACGTCAAAGGGAATCAGCAGCGGTTCGCTAGATTGGGCGACGATGCCTGCAAAACCTGCGGTTCTGGGTATGCGAATTTCTTTCAGGTTGCCGCCCATCGGGATTTTAGTCCACAGTTCGTCTTTCTCTTCGTCGATCAGCCACAGGGTGCTGCGATCGGCGTTCATGAGTTCTTGGGCTTGATCCATCACCCTTTTTAGGGTATCTTCTAAGTCTAAACTGCTCTGAGAAAGAGCGTTGACGGCATTCATCAGCGCCGTTGCTGCTCGTTGTCTCTGAGTTGCTGCGTAGAAAGATTTGGAAGATTCTAGAATTAGGCGAATCGAGGGAGCAAATTCTTTAAAAACTTGTTCGTCTTCTTTAGTAAATCCGTGCCTGTCTATTTGTTCGTCTAAAGTCGGGTATTTTTCGTGGTTTGGTCTTAGTTTATTAATCAGTTGAACAACTGCTACTAACTCTTTTGTATCTTCATTAATCAGGGGCATTGCCAGCATTGTATAAGTGCGGTAGCCCGTTTTTTCATCAGTTTTTTTGGCGTTAGCCGATCGTTCGTCGTTGTAAAAATCGTAAGGGATATTAACCACTTTTTGGAACGTGGCTACTTCTCCTGCAATGCCCACGTGGGCCGGAACTCGGATTTCTAGGTTTTTGCCATTTTCGTCTTTAGCGACGATCGCCCAGAGTTCATTTTTTTCGTCGTCTAATAAAAATATCGTGCTGCGATCGGCATTCAGCAATTCCCCTGTTTTGAGGGTAATCGACTGCAACATCTCGTTGAGGATGGCATCAAATCCCTCGCTCTCCAGGATATTGTCGAGCATTCCCAGGGTTTGATTGACAACCTTCAGTTTGTCTTCTACTTCCTTAACTACTACTGTGAAACTTTGCTTATTTAGAAGGTCGAGAATGCCAGAGAGGTTTCCTTGGCGCGGGATAATTGCACTGCTCCTAATTTCCGGGGGAGAATAATGTTCCTGATGATGATTTTCACCGCCGACAACAGCGACATCAATCACGTTGTCCAGAGAAGAGTAATTGGTGGAAGATGCAGATTTCATAGACCTTTACAGAAGCTTAAGTGTAAGGGTTAGTCTCTAAGCTAAGAGAGCCGGGAAGTTGATTATTGATACTCCCCACTGATGAATCAGGGGGATTCTTGACTAAGACCATAAAGGGACTTTCAAAGGCGTTATCAATGCGCCTCTACTGACTTCTTTGAGACAAAGCCCCAAAGTTGCCGCTACTTTTCTACCGATATTGCCTGCCCCATTGCAATCAGCATTAATCAACAAACCTTCCAGAGTACGGTACAATCCGCGCTTAATTCTTTGACCGCAAGGTTGCCACCCTTCTGGTTTTTCGCAGAATTTAGGTAGCAAATCAAGATCGATAAAGGAAGCCTTCGACGTATACGACTCTTCGGTTTCCACAAACCGAATCCCGTACTGCTCGCATAACTGAGCAATACGGGATTTTAGCCTGCCAGTTGGAATCTGAACAAAATTTTGATTAGTTTTATTTCCTAAACTAATACCATTTTTCATTCCAGCATTCCAGCCCAATACTACAGTACCAATTTTATTGAGCAAGCAATGATTTATTACTTTTCGAGCTGCTTTGTTGACAGCATCCCGCATGGTGCGATTGCGATTCTCAGTTAAACCCTCCAATCGTTTTGACCAGTAACCATTCGCTTTCCCTGACATCAAAAACGCAACACGCTTGTTATATCCTTGATTGATGGACTTCAGATGTCGTCCGTCAATTATTAAGCTAGTCCCCACATTGCTGATACAAGTCAACCAATTGTTCATCCCGTGGTCTATCATCAAGACCTTGGATTGGTCTACCTCTACTTGGACATCTTTCAGTTGGTAAATCAACTCTAAATAGAAGGCACCGTTTCGAGGTATAATCCTATATTCTCTGATTGCTTTGTAGTGGAGATTGGTAGGCCGAGGAAGATAGAAAGCATCCAAGCCGAACCAAGTTTTAACCTTGCTGCCCAATGGGAATCTCAGTAGTCCATCCTTAAGCCGGACAGAGCGACCTGTATAAGTCACTAAAGCTAGACCGCCTTGTCGATAATTCGGTAATCTAGGTCTTTGGGTTACAGTGCCTTTGCCAATTCCTCTCAGTAGTCCAATGTAGGATTTAAAAGACTCAGCGACGGTAGTTAAAATCTGTTGCGCGGTATCCGAATAAAATGCTTTGTAATGCAAGTTCTGGTTTTCTGTACCAAGCACTTTGTGCAACTGGGCCCTACTCGGTATCTTGCCTGTCTTGAAGTACATTTGGCGAGCATAATATATTCCGCAGTTCGTCAACTTTGACGACTCGCTACAAAGGAATTCTAGAATTGCTTTTAAGTCTGTATTGGGACTTATTAGATTTTGTTGGCATCCAAACATATTCTCTTTCCTCCTTGTTAAATTATACTATCATAGTAGGATTTCATCCTGTCAAAAATAAACACTATAATTCTGTTTATGTTCATGATTTGACCCCTGCTGTAGATAGATCTACAGCAGGGGTCAAATCTGTCGTAGCCTATCTTCTGCTATGAAGGAATTAATTGAGGATAAAGATGTTAGGCGACGGTCGTCGCTGCCGCTTTCCTCCCCATGTCGGTAGCCCGGGGCTTCTCGCTCGTTTTTTGGTGAAAGTATTTCCCAGTTTACAGAACTCCGGCCACAAGACGAGGGAAATTCAGTTTGCCTTGCTGCCCAAGGGAGGGTGGGCGAGTAACGAGGCTGTGGGAATGCTGCAATCTTTTTAGAGAGCGCGAATCTTGTTTAAAGGGTTTATTAACTGATTTTGACATTGTGCGTACCTGGTTTAACTATGTTCTGCCGAGCTTTGAGCCGATCGCCCCCAGTAACATGAATGCGTACTGGCGGGAGGACTGCTGAAAGAGGGGTGGCCTTGTGGGACTAGCCGCAATTGTGACACTACCAGTTGCTAGTGATGTGTGCCCTTCTCTACACAATTGTGGTTTTTAACTAGAATTTCTCTCTATTTTGCTGCTCTTAGCTTTCATCCCACTAAATTCACAGGGTTTTGAGCTTTTTTTTGTAAAATTTGCAGTTGATATTTTTAGTGTAACCTCCGACTCTGAAAAAACTCCGCCTTTTAACCCCCCGATCGGCTCAAGTGTGTCATCAGGGTTTGGCAGACTGAGTTTGGCGCAATCCGGCGGCTTCGACAAGCAGGGATTCGGCGAAGGCGATGGCTTCTGTTGCTGAGCGGCCGCTGGCGAGTTGGGCGAGTTCTTCTCGTCGCTGCTCACTGTTGAGGGCGGCAACTCTCACTACTGTGCGTTCCATTGGTTCCGAGTCGGCTGCGGGTTCGCCGATACTTGGTTCTGCTTCGATCGTCTGTTTGTTGACGCGAAAATGAAAATCAGCCATCGCGGCGATCAGTGGCTGGTGGGTGACGCAGAGAACTTGGTGTTTGTCGGAAAGTTGGTAGAGTTTTTTGGCGATCGCCCCAGCGACTCTCCCGGAGACTCCGGCGTCGATTTCGTCAAAAATCAGCGTACCGGCGCTTTCTATTTGGGAAAAACAGGCTTTGATGGCAAGTAGAAAGCGGCTCATTTCTCCCCCAGAGGCGATCGCGCCCAGAGGTTGCAAAGGTTCGCCCGGATTGGGGCTGAAACAAAAGGCGATTTGGTCGGCACCGGTAGCGGTTGGGGTACAAGGCGAGATTTCGACTTGAAATTGCACTTTTTCCATTGCTAACGGCTTAAGTTCTCCTACGAGGTGCGTTTCTAGTTTGAGGGCTGCTTCGCGTCGCAGGGTGGTGAGGTGGCTGCAAGCGTCTTTTAATTGCTCTAAAGCGGTCTGATATGCGAGTTCTAAGGCTTCCATTGACTCGCCTCCTTCTAAAAGTTCGTTCAGTTCGTTTTGGATGCTTTGGTAGTAGGCGATCGCTTCTTTGAGCGGCCCGTATTTGCGACAAATTTGTTTGAGTTCGCGAATCCGATCTTCTACTTCTTCGAGTCTTTCGGGATCTGCTTCTAATTGTTCGCCGTAGCTGCTAATTTGCCGACTGGCTTCTGTGGCTTGAGCTAAAGCATCGCTGACCATTTCTAGGATTGGTTGCAACTGCACATCGTAAACCGCCATGTCGCTTAAAATTCCTTCGGCTTTGCTCAACAAGTCGGCGGCTGATGCGCTGTCGCCCTCGTTTTGGTACAGGGCTTGGTGGACTTGGTAACTTTGCTGCTGCAATTCGACGACGTGGCTCAGCCGGATTGATTCGTGTTCTAGCTGTTCGAGTTCGTCGGCGTCTTCGATGTGGGCTTCGCCGAGTTCTCGGACTTGGTATTCTAACAAATCAAGTCTTTGCAGTCGCTGCTGTTCCGACTGACGCCTGCGTTTGAGGGCGGTTTTGGCGCTGTTGGCTGCCAGCCACGCGGAGGTGATGCTCGATCGCGCTTCAGTGAGCTTTTTGCCGCCGTATAAATCCAGCCATTCTCGCTGGAGGGTTTCTTGTCCGAGGTGGACGGTTTGGCCTTGGGCGGTAATTTCGACCAGCCGATCGCGCAGTTGATCCATTAACTGGCGGTTGACGAGAATTCCGTTCAAGCGCGATCGGCTACGCAGAGCACCGCTTGATGCGTTAATTTCCCGGCTGCAAACGGCTAAATTTCCGTCTATGGGTTCGATTTCTTGCTCGCCCAGCCATCTTGCGGAAGCTTTGTCCAATTCAAAGGTAGCTTCCAATATTGCCCGCGTTGCTCCGGTGCGAATCGATCGGCGATCGACTTTCCCGCCCAACACTGCATCGATCGCATCTAAGATAATCGATTTACCAGCGCCGGTTTCCCCTGTAAATACGTTCAAACTCGGGCCAAATTCTAGATCCAGGCAGTCAATTAAGGCAAAGTTTTCTATTCTGAGGGATATTAACATGGAAGATGGGGAATTGGGAATTGGGAATTGGGAATTGGGAATTGGGAATTGGGAATTGGGCATCGGGCATCGGGCATCGGGCATCGGGCATTGGCTCCTCCACTATCGGGTGCGTCGAATTTCCAGAGTCCAATTTTCATTTTGATCGAGAATACTTTTGATTTTGCCACGTTCTATGGAGTCTCAACATTAATGCAAAATAAATTTCTGGTTCCCATTGCTCTATTAAGTGTTGTCTTGATTGGAGCTTTTGGGTGGAATCTGCACCAAGACAAGCAGCGAGTCCATGAATTAACCCTGGCGACTGGAGCGAAAAGCGGGAATTATTATCCTTTCGGGCAGGCAATTGCTGAGGTAATTACGAAACAAAATCCGCGTCTGCGAATTCGAGTTATTGAGAGTCAAGGTGCTGAGGAAAATATGCGCTGGCTGGAGGCAAATGAGGTGCAGTTAGCGATCGTGCAGAACAATACAGAGGCGGTGCCTTCGGCGAGGGTAGTCGCTGCTTTGTTTAATGAGGTTTTTCACTTAATTGTTTCGGAAAAGTCTGGTATTCAAAATGTTGCTGATTTGCAGGGAAAAAATATTGCGCTGATGGCTGAAGGCAGCGGTTCTTATACTTCTTTTTGGTTAGTCAGCCGACATTACGGTTTGAAAGAAAGCGATTTTAAGTTTACTGCTGGCTCTTGGGATGACGCTACTAAGTTGTTTGCTAGCGGCGAGGTTGATGCTATTTTTAGGGTGCTACCTCCGGGGAGCAATGTTGTTAGCGATTTGTTGCAAAATACCCGTGGCAAGTTGGTGCCGATTGACCAAGGATCTGCGATGAGAATTAAAGTACCTTATCTGGAAGCTGATGTGATTCCCAAGGGTACTTACAAGGCAGAGCCTGCAGTTCCCGATGCGGATTTACCCAGCGTTGGAGTGCAGGCTAATCTGCTGGCTGGGGAGGATCTAGATCCGATAATTGTCAAGGAAATTACGCGAATTTTGTTCGAGCACCGCCGCAACTTGGTAGCTGCTAATTCCCTGGGAGCTATGATTAGTCAGCCGGGAGGCAGCGGGAGTTTGTCTTTGCCCGTTCATGAGGGAGCTCAGGCTTATTACGATCGCGAAAAGCCGGATTTTGTTGCTGCTAATTCTGATGCTATTGGCTTGTTTTTGTCCATCGGCACTCTTTTGGCTTCTTGGCTTTGGCAGTTGCGATCGCGCTTGTTGGAGAAACAAAAAAATCGAGCTGATAAATTTAATTTGGCTATTTTAAGTTTGATCCAACAAATTCGCCAAGCGAAAGCTTTGGAAGAAATCGATCGGTTGCAGGCAGAGTTATTTAATATTTTTAATCAAGTGATTGTGGACTTGGATGAAGATCGGATTGATTCTGAATCTTTTCAAGGTTTTACTTTTACTTGGGAAACTGCGATTAAGATTGCAAGCGAGCGAGAAAAAATGCTGCGGAATGTGCAGTTTGTTTCCAATGGTTTAGAATCTGATGCCACTCTTATCAAAGAGCGGGAGATTTAATTTCTATTCCTCGTTGGCACTTGGGCTTGAGTGCCGGGAGGTTAGTAGTTGCGCTCTTTGCGCCCCAAAGTTTGTAGTTGAGTTCAACTCCTAAAGCGCAACTACAAACTGAATGGCTGCGTAATTCAGCAATTTCTACTCCTTTGAGCCGACGAAGCCTAAGTGTTTCCAAGCAGCGGCTGTGGCAATTCTGCCCCGACTTGTGCGCTGCAAAAATCCGATTTGCATTAAGTACGGTTCGTACACATCCTCAATTGTTTGAGTGTCTTCTCCTGTGGATGCTGCGAGAGTTTCTAAACCAACCGGGCCGCCGTTAAAGTTTTCGATCATTGCTGTCAAAAGGCATCGATCAGTCCAATCCAAACCTAGCGGATCGACGTTGAACAATTCGAGGGCCACTGAGGCAACTTCGGCATCAATTGGCTTTAAATTTTTGACTTCGCTGTAGTCCCTAACTCGCCGCAGCAAGCGGTTAGCGATCCGGGGGGTTCCGCGAGCTCGGCGGGCAATTTCTGTGGCTCCTTCTGGGGTGATTTGAGTGTCGAGAACTTGGGCGCTTCTTTGGACAATTAGACTAAGTTCGTCTATTTCGTAGTAGCGCAATCTTTGAATCAAGCCGAAGCGATCGCGCAATGGAGATGTCAGCGATCCGACTTTTGTGGTTGCTCCTACTAAGGTAAAGGGTTTCAGGGGAATGCTGCGGATTTTGGCGCTTTTGCCTTGCCCGATCGTAATATCTAACCGACAGTCTTCCATCGCCGGATAGAGGATTTCTTCTGTAACTTTAGATAAGCGGTGAATTTCGTCGATAAACAGCACGTCGCCTGCTTTGAGGTTAATCAGCAATCCGACAATATCTCGCGGTTTTTCTAAGGCTGGGGCGGTGGTGATTTTGCATTCAACTTCCATTTCTGCTGCTAGAATTAGCGACATTGTGGTTTTTCCCAACCCTGGAGGCCCGTAGAGTAACAGGTGATCCATAGGTTCGCCGCGAGATTTGGCTGCTGCAATTGCGATCGCCAAAACTTCTCTTAAGTCTTTTTGCCCGATGTATTCAGCTAGCCGTTGGGGTCGAATTTTGTCGTCTTGTTTGCTGTTAATTTCGTCGGGTAGTTCTTGCGATTCTAGCAATGATTCCGCCTGGGGTTTGGCGGCTTTTTTGCGACGGGCCGGGGCTATGTCTTCGGGTAGATTTGGGTCGGGGGGCTGTTGTTTGGAGGAGATAATAGCCATATTTATTTGCGATCGGGCAGCGGGAAGTGTTTACAATTGTTAGCAGAATCTTTAAAATTATTGAGTTCGTTATGAGTATTCCATCTTCTTTATTAGCATCGGAAAGCATAACTTTTGAGGGGGCGATCGAGCTAACTCAATCTTTACTGTCGTTCATTGAGTCCGATAGACTTTTACAAGCCGACATCGAGCAAGCTGTGGCTTCTCTGGTGAAAACACAGAACGGTGCTAGGGGGTTTTTTGTCACCTATCTAACGGACGATCGACCGGAGGCAGATCACCCGTCACCCGGAGTAGTCGAGGCGCTGCGATCGGCTCCTGAGATCGTAGCAGAACTGCTGGTGAAAAATTTGGCGATGTCGGCGGCAATGGTTGTACATCATTCGCGCCAGCAAAAAGAGGAAATGGCGGCCGATTCTGCTAGAGTGCAGGAGCGATCGCGCAATTTAATTCAAATGCTGCAAATGGCAGCGTGTCAAACTATAGCGTCGCAAATGCTAGAAAGTTTGCACAGTGCCAACGGCGAGTATGAAAAATTTTTCCGGCGGTGGGGCTACGACGACGAGCAAAAACGGGCGATCGGTTCGGCAGTGCGATCGGCGATCGGCTAAGATAACCTCCGAAGGAAGGGGAAAGAAGAAAGAAGGAAGAAGCCCAAGCCAGGGTGGCAGATCCTTGATCAAAACGACGGGGCTGTGGAATAATTGCGGTTTAGCAAAAGCTGCACAGTTGTAGCTTGAGTTGATTTAGGTGTGAAGGTAGTGAACGAGGGCGAAAAAATTGCAGAGAACTGTGAAAGAAGTTGCCCAAAAAGCCCGAAGGGTGGGCGGCAGGCTGCCCGCAAGTAGGCAGCGGTGGGCGAAGCTGAATCTGCTGGCAACATTGGTGCGCCGGGACTTGGAAGCTCAATACAAAGGCTCGATTCTGGGCAATTTTTGGCCGCTGCTGAATCAGCTATCGCAATTGGTGATTTACACTTATGTATTCTCGATCGTCCTCAAGGTAAAGCTCAGCCTCGCAGGCTTCCCAGAAAACAGCGACATTACATTTGGAGTCTGGTTGTTTGCAGGTTTGCTGCCTTGGACTGCCTTCACCAGCGGTTTGATCAAGTCGGGAGTCTCCGTGGTGGGGCAGCCGAATTTAGTGAAAAAAGTGGTATTTCCTCTCGGTTTGCTGCCCCTAGTGCCGATTTTTACAGCTTTTATTGAAAGTTCTCTGGGTTTAGCAGCTTTGATTGTGATAGTTGCAGTGTCGTCGCAAAAGCTCAACGCTACTTTATGTTTACTGCCGTTGGTGTGGGTGCCTCAGTTGCTGATAACTGCTGGTTTGGGATATTTGACAGCCGGCTTGACTGTATTTTTGCGAGACATTCCTCAGACATTAGGTGTTATTCTAAATTTTTGGTTTTATTTGACGCCGATCGTCTACCCAGCATCAATCATCCCCCAAGAGTGGCGAGGGTGGGTATTTTGGCTAAATCCAATGGCCGCCATCTCGGAGGTTTATCGAGACCTCATACTGCTTGGAGAAGTTAAGCATTGGGGCGAATGGGGTGTCGCCACGCTAATTTCTGCTGCTATATTTTGTGGGGGTTGGGCGGTTTACCGGCGTTTGCGTCCCGCTTTTGCTGACGTGCTGTAAATTTGTTTGAGATATGCTGTAAATTTGTTTGAGATATACAGCATATTCTATGTATATGTAGTAAACACAATTTTCTAGCCCGTGTAAGGTGCGTCGCCAACCGTCAATCTGCAAGTTTTATCCAATATCTCGCAGATCCGCACCCGGAGGATTAACAGCACACAATATAGCTGCTAATGTACTTTATGAACCACCGAATATGCTGTAAAGTCAATCTAAAATCTAAAATCTAAAATCTAAAATCTAAAATCTAAAATCGGATGACAGAAAATGTAATTTCACTAAAAAATGTTTCCAAATGCTTTAAGCGGTACGATCGTCCAGGAGACCGCTTAAAGGAAATTATTTACCCCAGCAAAAAACTGGCTGACGAATTTTGGGCCCTACACGACATCAATCTGGAAATTCCTCAAGGACAAACTCTAGGAATTGTCGGTCGCAACGGTTCAGGAAAAAGCACTCTCCTGCAAATAATTGTGGGGACGCTCACACCTACCACAGGAAGCGTCGATGTTAAAGGCCGAGTCTCCGCTTTGTTGGAACTCGGAAGCGGGTTTAACCCGGAATTTACCGGGCGACAAAATGTGTTTTTTAACGCTCAGTTACTGGGATTCAATCAAAAAGAAACTGAAGAAAAGTTTGACGATATAGCTGCTTTTGCTGATATTGGCGATTTCATCGAACAGCCAGTCAAGACTTATTCTAGCGGTATGTTTGTCAGGCTAGCTTTTGCCGTTGCGACTAGCGTCGAGCCAGATATTTTGGTGGTTGACGAGGCGCTTTCGGTGGGCGACGAAGCTTTTCAACGCAAGTGTTTTGCCCGCTTGCAAAGCATTCAGGAAGGTGGCGGAACAATTTTATTTGTTTCTCACGCAGCTACTTCTGTGGTGCAACTTTGTACGTCGGCGATTTTAATGGATAGCGGTGAATTGCTGCTCGCTCACACGCCGAAGGTGGTAATTTCTAAGTATCAAAAGCTGATTTATGCCGATCCGGATCAGGTTTTGGGGTTGAAGTCAGATATTCGAGCTCTGAACCAACTGACAAAACAGGAAAGTCAAGACAACCTTCAGGAGGCTAATTTAGAAAGCACAAAGAGGGAAGTTAAACCGGAGCAACATCTCTCAAAACCGCAGGAATATTACGATGAATTTTACGATCCGGGGATGATACCGTCGAATACGGTAAGGTATCCGTCTCGTGGAGCGGAAATTATCAACCCCCACATCGAGACGCTGAAGGGAAATGTGGTAAATCACTTGCTCGGTCGTCAAGATTATATTTATACTTACTCTGTCACTTTTTCGCGGTCAACTTCCAAAGTTAGGTTTGGAATGTTGATTAAAACAATTAGTGGTTTTGAGTTGGCGGGTGCTTCTTTGAAGGCTTCTACTCAGTCAGTTAGGTATGTGGAAGCGGGAACGACAATTGTAGTGAAGTTTCAGTTTAAATGTTTGCTGAATCCGGGTGTTTATTTTCTGAATGCTGGGGTTGTGGGAACGGTAGATGGAGATTTAACTTATCTGGATCGCTGTGTTGATGTGGCGATGTTTAGAGTTCAGTCTTGTACTGAGTCCTGCGGTAACGGCATCGTTGACTTGCTGATCGAACCGTGTTTAACTGTTGTTAATGCTGATACTCTAGTGAAAGAGCAGTCAACAGAGGTTATCTAAAATTCTGTAAAAAAAATGAGCGATATCAATTTAGATTTAGTCGAAAATCCCGTAATCAAAGCATTTATTCAAGATCAAACTAAGTTTCCCGAAAATTTTAAACTGAATATCTGCGAAGACGATGAAATGTATTTGTTCAGCTTGAACAACGTCAAAGACGATCGCGATCGGGCTTTGGTGCGCTATTATTCGATCGGGCGTCGCATCTTGGATACGGTTAAACAAGTTGTGGAATGGCATTTTGGCAGTTTTGAAAATGTACCTTCTTTTCTAGATTTTGCCTGCGGTTACGGTCGATTTACCAGGTTTTTGATTCAGGAAATACCGCCGGAACGAATTTGGGTTTCTGATATTTATGCTAACGCGGTTAAGTTTCAAACTGAATACTTGGGCGTCAACGGTATTGTCTCAACTGGAAAACCCGAAAATTATTTAATTGACCGCAAGTTTGACTGCATTCTGGCTAATTCTTTTTTCAGCCATATGCCGGAAAGAACTTTTACAAGTTGGTTGCAAAATTTGTACGATTTGTTGACTCCTAACGGCATTTTGATGTTCAGCGTTCACGATGAGTGTTTGCGCCTAGCCAATATAGAAATGCCGGCTAATGGTATTTTGTTTAGTGCTCAAAGCGAAAGCCAGTCTTTAGATAAGGAGGAATATGGCACAACTTATGTAACTGAAAAGTTTGTGAGAGAATGTGTCGAGAGAGTTAGCGGTGGCAAAGCTTTTGTTCACCGCATCAAAAAAGGTATATGCAGATTTCAGGATTTGTATGTTGTCACAAATGAGCTAGTTAGAGATTTTTCGGAGTTGAATTTCAATCACCACCCAGAAGGATATATTGATGTTGCTGCTTTTACGAATAAGGAGAATTTGTATCTGGAAGGATGGGTAGCTGATGTGAATCTCAACGGTCGAGTTGAGGATCTGCAAGTGCTGGTAAACGGGGAGGTTGTACAGAGGTGCGAGCCTTTTTACGATCGCCCGGATGTGGCTGGATATTTTGAAACTGATGGGGCTCTGCAGTCGGGTTGGAGCTGTTATTTACCCAAAAACACTGTAGGGTTGCAGGATGTGTTAATAGTCAAAGCAATCAACAACTATGGTTGGGAATGGATTCTGGAAACTTGCACTGTAAAATCGCTGATTAACCAAAGACAATCGCAGTCTTTATTGGGTTCTACTCAAACAAAACTTCAATTACTTGAGACTCAGTTAGAGTCGGCTAGGATTGAATGGGATCAAAATCAAAGTAAGTTAATGATTACTGAAACAAAGTTGGAAGAATCTCAAACAAATTTGCAAGAAACTCAAAGTCAATTAGTTGCAGCTCAAATGCAATTGGAGCAAACTCAACATCAGTTAGTATCTGTGCAAACGCAGTTGGAAAAAACCGAAAATCAGCTAATTAATCTGAAGCAAGAACTAGAGCAAGCGAAGTGTAGGGTTTTGGCAATGGAAAGCAGCAAGTTCTGGAAGCTCAGAAGCGCGTGGTTTCAAGTCAGGCGCTCCCTGGGCTTAGCGGGAGATTAGTGAGTAAATTGGGTGTGGGTATTAGGGCGAGGGAGATAAATTGTGAGTACAAATGACAGCAAACCGTCGGTTTTTATTGTTACCGGAATGCACCGTTCCGGTACGTCTTTAACAGCTTCTTTGTTTCAGAAAGTTGGGGTTGATATTGGCAAAAAGTTAGTGGGCCCGGCCGACGGAAATGTGAAAGGTCATTTCGAGAATGTTGATTTTGTGGAGTTCCACAAAAGTGTTTTACGATCGCACGGTATTGATGAACTCGGCTGTACGTTTGAAAAAACGATTCCGGTAGCACCAGAATACGTCGAAATCGCCAAAAGGGCGATCGACCAAAATCAACTTCCTCACAAACATTGGGGTTGGAAAGACCCGCGAACAGCCCTTTTTTGGGATTTTTGGCTGAATTTGCTCCCCGAAGCTAATTTTATCTGTGTTTATCGATCGCCCTGGGAAGTAGTCGATTCCCTTTACCGCCGGGGAACCGATGTCAGCTTGCTGCAAAATCCCGAAATGGCAGTAAAAATGTGGATTCACTACAATCAAAAAGTTTTAGAACTTTACGAACGTTTCCCCCATCGCTGTCTCCTAGCCAACGTTTACCCCATCGGCAACACTCCTGAACTTTTCCTCGATCGAGTTAACGAAAAATTTAATGTTAACTTAGGTGCGATACCGGCCGACAATTTTGAAGAATCTTTATTAGTCAACGATATTGTCAAAAGTCACAGACCGAGTTTAATAGAAAAATATTTTCCCGAAGCCTTAGAACTATATCAACTTTTGGAAACCCAAGCTGGCAATCTCAGCAGCGAATCGAAAGGTGCGATCGATCGAGTTATTCATTTCCCAGCCTCTCCAGTCTGGCCATTTGAAGATTGGCTAAAAATCCGCTTGCTGGAAAAACAGCAAAAAACCAGCTATTCCGAACTCAAACAGTGGCAAGAACAATTTCACCAGGCCCAGGCGAAAGTGTTGGGATTAGAGACAGAATTAGGATCAACTCAAGTACAGCTTGCAGGCAAAGAATCAAATTTTCAAGAAGCTTTAGCAAAACTCCTCGGATTAGAAACAGAATTAGGACAAACTCAGGTACAGCTTGCAGGCAAAGAATCGCAATTTCAAGAAGCTTTAACAAAAGTCTTAAAATTAGAAGCAGACTTAGGGGAAACTCAGGTACAGCTTGCAGGCAAAGAATCGCAATTTCAAGAAGCTTTAGCAAAACTCCTCGGATTAGAAACAGAATTAGGACAAACTCAGGTACAGCTTGCAGGCAAAGA
>NZ_JAUBUC010000050.1:32091-52583 GCF_036705285.1 Microcoleus sp. B4-C1
ATCGCAATTTCAAACAGCTTTAGCAAAAGTATTAGAATTAGAAGCAGACTTAGGGCAAACTCAGGTACAATTTGAAGAAACTGAATTTATATTGCAGCAAAAGTTAGCTGAGTTAATTCAGTTAGAAACAGCACAAAGTCAAAATCAGGAAAGATTAAAGGATACTCAGGAAAAATTAGAACACTCCCGCCTGGAAAATGAAAAGTTTCGGGCAGAACTTGCTATAATCAAGTCTTCAATAGGGTGGCAACTGAGAGAAAAGGTGTGGGAAGTTCAGCGCCAAATCCGCGACTTGTTCCCTAAATTTATTTTTTCCTTAGATCGACCAACTACTTGGCAAGTTTGTGATTCCAAGCTGCTAATTGTGGGCTGGGTTTTTAACCAAAAAAGAGAGACTACAGCAGTCCGCGCCAGAATTAAAGACCAGAGTTTCGCAGGCGTTTACGGCCTAGATAGAAGTGATATAGCGCTAGCACAATCTAATATTCCGGCTGCGAAGAAATCAGGTTTTACAATTGAATTGGAAGCGCCTGCGGGACGGCACGAAGTGCTACTGGAAGCGCAAGATGAGCGAGGTAAATGGCATTTGTTGGCAGCTTATCCGTTGTTAGTTTCCACGATTCAAGCATCGTTAGATGTACCAGTAGTGTGGGAACAGCGTCAGGGTCAAATTTTGTTTGCAGGTTGGTGCTGCCACCACGATCGCAAAATTGCTAAATTAAGCTTGTTGTGCGGCGATACTTCTGTAGAATGCGCCTACGGTTTACGGCGAAAAGATGTCGGCGAAGTGTTTCCTGACTGGGTTAACAGTTCGGAAAGCGGTTTTGAGGCCCTTGTCGATTTGCCGCCAGGGGAATGGCACGTTTCTCTGCAAGCTGAGTTAGAAACCGGGGAAATTTTGTCTTTTCAAGCGCCGAAAAAATTGACAGTGCGGCGCTACCATATCTGGCAGCGAAGTGCAGATAAGTTTGAGGAGTTATCAAGGTTGACAGCCGCCATTCAGCAGCGGGCGAGGGAGAGAAAACAGCGTCTTGGGAGAATTGTGCCCTTGCCCTGGGAAATTGTGAAAGTGCTCCGCCAGTTGGGGAAGATTTATCGGCAGCAAAAACAGTTTACTGCGCCGGGAGATTTACTACCACCTGCGGGTTTTGTGGTGCCTCAACCTATTGATAGATATGACGCTTGGCTGGAGGTGAATCAGTGGAACGATCGCGCCCGCGATTATTTGATTTCTCGGTTAAAATCCTGCCGGCAACCCCTGCCAAAAATTTCGGTAGTAATGCCAGTTTACAACCCGCAGATAGATTTTCTCGAAAGTGCGATCGACAGCGTAATCAATCAAGTTTATCCAAACTGGGAACTCTGCATTGCCGACGATTGCAGCACCGATTTCACTGTTGCTGACACTTTGAAAAACTGGGTTCAAAAGAACGATCGTATCCGCATCACATTTCGCACAGAAAACGGCAACATCAGCGCAGCAACCAACAGCGCCGCCGCCCTCGCAACAGGCGACATCATCCTGTTTTTAGACAACGACGACGAACTAACTCCCGACGCATTAGCCGAAGTAGCCCTATATTTTGCCACCCATCCAGCCACAGATTTTCTCTATTCCGACGACGACAAAATCGACACCAAAGGTCGCCGATTCGCCCCGCAATTCAAACCAGAATGGTCGCCGGAACTGCTGCTTTCCTATATGTATCTCGGTCATTTGTGCGCCGTGAGAAGACAGATTTTTGAACAAATAGGCGGCTTACGGATAGGTCTTGAAGGCTCGCAAGATTACGATTTTGCCTTGAGAGCCACCGAAATTTCTCGCCACGTCGCGCACCTGCCGTTAGTGCTGTATCACTGGCGAACTGCACCCGGTTCTACAGCCATATCTGGGGCAGCGAAACCCGCCAGTTTTTCCGCAGGTCAAAAAGCCATTCAAGACGCACTAAACCGCCGCCAAATTAACGGCAATGTCGCTCAGCACGCATGGGCGATTAAAGAAAATTTGGGCATATTTGCCCAGGATTTCCCGGATAACGGCCCATCAGTAACGGTAATTATTCCTACTAAAAATCAGCTCAACTTGCTGAAATCATGTCTGGATTCTCTAGAAAATACAACATACAAAAATTATCAAATTGCCGTTATCGACAACGAAAGCGACGACCCGAAAACTCTGGAATATTTAAAGCAATTAAATTGCCAAGTTTTGCATATAAAAAATCCTGGGGGCAAGTTTAGTTTTGCAGCAATTAACAACCGCGCTGTCGAACAAGTTGACAGCGAATATGTATTGTTTTTGAACAACGATACTGAAGTAATTAACCCCCGCTGGCTGAGTCAAATGGTGGGATACGCTCAAATTCCCGCTGTGGGTGCAGTCGGCGCGCGGCTGTTATATCCCGACGGCAGAATTCAGCACGCGGGCGTAATTCACGGGCTGCATCACGGTTTGGCGGGTCATGCTTTTAAGCTGATGGACAAGAATAATCGAGGCTATCTTTCTCAAGCGATGGTAACGCGAAATTACTCTGCGGTAACAGCCGCTTGCACGATTACTCCACGTCAATTGTTCTTAGAATTGGGCGGTTTTGATGAGGAGAATTTTGCTGTTGCTTACAATGATGTAGATTACGGATACCGATTGTTAGAACGGGGTTATCGGTGCGTATATTGTCCCGATGCGGAGTTGTTGCACAAAGAGGGAACTTCTAGGGGTTTTACCGACAATCCTCAAGAAGTGGCGGCTTTTAGACGCAAGTATGCGGGCAAAAATGACAGTTTTTACAGTCCTCACTTGTCTTTAGAAGATGAGTATTTTCATATTCAACCCCGACGGGTTTTTATGAAGGAAGAAGGTTCGGCAACGGATTTTGTAACGGATGTAACGGATGTCAGAAATAAGGAAGAATTAGAAGGTGCTGAGTGTGGTTTGTTATCAGTAGCAAACAGTTCTATCCATCCTATCAAAGTTTTGATGTGCAGCAATTCGCTGGATTTCACTGGTGCGCCGCTGCATCAGTACGAAATCGCGGTGAAATTGGCGGCTGAGGGTGTGATTAAGCCGATCGTACTTTGCGTAACAGACGGGCCCCTGCGTCAAGCTTACGAACAGCAGGGAATTGAAGTAATTGTGCGCGACAATCCTCTCGAACACATCTACCAGCGCGATGCTTATGATGAAGCCATCCGCAGTTTTAGCACAGAAATTGCCAGTTTAAAAGTAGATGCAATTTATGCCAATACTTTAGAAAACTTTTTCGTAGTTGATGCCGCGCGGCAAATCGGAATTCCTACAGTGTGGAACGTGCACGAAAGCGAACCTTGGCAAACTTATTTTAACAGGTTTGGTTCGGAGATTGCGGCGAGAGCTTTAGAGTGTTTTCGGTTTCCTTACAAAGTTATTTTTGTAGCGGATGCCACGCGGGAAAGGTATTTACCTCTCAACAGCCACCACAATTTTACAGTGATTCACAACGGCTTAGATTTAAGCAAATTGGAAAATTCGGAGAATTCTGAATTGGCTAGAAAAACTTTAGGTGTTGCAGCGGAAGATGTGGTAATTTTGCTGCTGGGAACCGTATGCGAACGCAAAGGACAGCAGGATTTAGTTAAAGCACTTTCACTTTTACCTGACAAATGGCACAATAAAATTAGGTGTTTTATTGTGGGCGATCGCCCCAGTATTTACAGCAATAAATTAGCCGATTTAGTGGGGGAATTGCCAGCAGAGTTGCGGCAAAGAGTGACAGTAGTCCCGGAAACTGGCGAGACGGGAAAATATTACAAAGCGGCTGATATTTTTGTTTGCACTTCTCGCGTCGAAAGTTTTCCCAGAGTGATTTTGGAGGCGATGGCCTGCGATTTGCCAATTGTTACATCGCCGGTTTTTGGGATTAAAGAACAAGTGAGACCTGGAATTAATGGTTTGTTTTATACGCCCGATCGCCCGGACGAATTAGTTGCAGCTTTGATTAGTTTATTGGAGGATAAATCTTTGCGCCAGCAGTTGGCTGACAACGCTAAATATGTCTTGGATTCACTTAATACTTTTGAGGAAATGACTCAAGCTTATGCAGAGATTTTCTGCGAAGCATATTTCAGCCGTCATTAGTCATTTTACAGTGCCAGCATCCCCGCCAGTGAAGGGCAGTAACTCACCTCCTAAACTTTTGGCAGGATTTAATATAATTTGCCAAGAATTGCGGAACATATTGAAAATTGAGCCATCAATACTATAAAATAATCAAAAATGAACGATGAAAAAATGACCGATCGCCCAAGAGTAGATTATGAAAGGGCCTGGGACAGTTACGCCCAACAGTGGCAAAAAACTAATGCCGAACTTGCCCATATTGGCGATGAATGGATAGGTAAAGCTGCCGGTGCCGCCAACTCCTTAGCCGAATACGAAGCGCTAATAGAACAGCAATTTATTGCACCGTACATCAAAAAAGAACATACGGTTTTAGAAATTGGTATCGGAGGCGGAAAAACAGGTTCGCTGCTGCTGAAATATTGCGATCGACTAATTTGTGCCGACATTTCCAGTCAAATGCTGCAAGCGGCGCGATCGCGCTTGGGAGACGATCGCGTTTCTTACGTCAAACTCGACGGTTTAACATTAGACGGCATCGCTCCCGGTTCAGCCGATGTCTGCTTTTGTTACGATACAATGGTACACGTAGAGCCGGTAGATATATTCAACTACCTGACTCGAATTCCCAAACTGCTGCGGGGCGATCGAATTTGCGTGTTTCACCACACAAATATTTTTAGCGAATTAGGGTGGCAAAAATTCGCCAGCGAGTGGGACAAAAACTTGCTAGGGCACCGAGACGGCACAGCATTTTCAGTTATGACTGATACAATTATGGAAAAATTTCTCCATCATTTAAACTATGAAATCATCCTGAAAAATACATCTTCAGTACCGCGAGATTGTGTCTGGATCTGCAAAGCACCAACCCCCAATGAATAAAATCAAAGCTTTTTAGCCGCCTCAAAATATTTTCTTCCAACTAACAACAGTCAACAGACAACAGTCAACAGACAACAGACAACAGTCAACAGTCAACAGAAAACAGTCAACAGTCAACAGTCAACAGTCAACAGACAACTGACAATGAAAGCATTATTTCTCCATCCCAACTTCCCCGCCCAATACCGCCACATTATCACGGCTTTAGGCGCAGATCCCAAAAATCAAATTGTTTTCGGCACTAAAAACGAGCGCCCAGAGTGGAACATTCCCGGCGTTCGCAAAGCAGCATTTACCCCCAGCCGAGAACCCCACGCGCAGACTCACCAATACGTCCGCCCTTTAGAAAGTGCCGTCATCTACGGACAAGCCGTATTTAGAATGGCAGAACAACTCAAAGCAGACGGTTTCGTACCCGATATTATCTGCGGACATTCCGGTTGGGGGCCGACATTGTTTGTCAAAGAAGCTTTTCCAAATACGCCGCTTTTGTGCTATTTCGAGTGGTTTTATCATGCTATTGGTTCCGACGCAGATTTCGACCCAGCGGAACCTTTAACAGTTGACGATATGGCCAGAATTAGAATCAAAAATGCGCCGATTTTGATCGATTTATATTCTTGCGATTGGGGTTTATCACCCACTTATTGGCAGCGATCGCAATTTCCGCCAGAACTACAACAAAAATTATCCACACTTCACGACGGCGTAGATACCGATTACTTCAAACCCGACCCCGGTGCTAAACTAATTTTGCCTAACTTAGACTTGTCGGGCGTTGATGAAATTGTCACCTACGTCTCACGGGGAATGGAACCTTACCGGGGCTTTCCCGAATTCATTGAGTCGATCGCCTATGTGCAAGAACGCCGCCCCAACTGTCACGTCGTCATCGTTGGTTCAGAAAGAGTTTGTTATGGTCGTTCTTTACCCAACGGCGAGTCTTACAAAGACTATATGCTCAAAAAAGTACCCCTAGATTTGTCGCGAGTTCACTTTGTCGGGCCCCTACCTTACGGACTGTATTTAAAAGTAATTCAAGCATCCGACGTACACGTTTATTTGACCAGACCTTTTGTGCTATCGTGGTCGATGATTGAATCTCTATCCACCGGATGTTTAGTAATCGGTTCCGACACAGGGCCAGTCAGAGAAGTTATCCGCGACGGAGAGAACGGTTTGCTAGTCGATTACTTCTCACCGAAACAAGTAGCCGATCGTATTGATGAAGTTTTAGACCATCCTACCCGCATGGCAGACATTCGCATCAAAGCCCGTCAAACCGCCCTAGAACGCTACAGTTTAGCTAAAATGCTGCCGCAACATTTACAACTGATCGAGCAAGTAGCAAATCGTTCCATGCCGCCTACAGTTGGTATGGAACCCGAACGGGAATTAGCAGCATCTTTTGCAGTGAGAATTTAGCAATAAAGGGTAGTCCTGCATAGTCAGGACTACGCCAATTTTAACAGGAAGAAATGGCTGTACTTGCTTGAAAGTAACCATTTTTGTTACTATTGTTAAAACCCAAATAAATTCCCATGAAATCAACTACTAGGGCGCTGAAAGAATGGAATGTAGCAGTTAATGCTTTGGAACAAGGTCAAACCATTGTGCTGTTGCGGAAGGGGGGAATTCGCGAGCAAGCAGGACAGTTCAATGTCACTGACAAACAGGTTTTGCTGTATCCAACTTTTGAACACCAACAGCCGGGTTTATTAAAGCCGGAGTTTGCACATCAAGTCAAGACTGTCGAATCTGGCTGGCATCCTGAAGTTATTAGAATTGGTAGTTGGGCGGAGATTACTGATGTTTTTTTGGTAGCTTGGGAACCGGCAATTACTGCGCTATTTCCGTACCATATTTGGAATGAAAGTTTTGTCAGCGATCGCCTGAAATGGAAACAAGCTCAGCCAATTTATATTTTATTGCTGCGGGCTTATCGCCTTGCAGAAAGCCGCGAAATTCCCTACACTCCTGAATACGGCGGTTGCCGTTCTTGGATCGATTTGGCAGATGCTATTTCGCTGGAGGGAAGCCAAGCTGTTTTGAGCGATCGAGAGTACATTGAACGCTCAAATGAAATCCGCAATCTGATAGCCAATCCTGCGAATGCTTCTGGTTCGCAGAGAGTGACAACGCTGACGGAAGGTAGTCAGGATTTTACTCCTCATTAATAGTTTTTAAGGTACTTTTCGAGAGGCGCGCTTCTACCCAACCCAGCCCAAAATCCGCAGCTAATGCCATTACAGCGGCCGGAATTGCCCCTGCCAAAAGTAACTGATTGTTGACGGTAGCAACGCCACGAAAAATAAACACCCCCAAGCCACCCGCGCCAATTGCAGCGGCGATTGTAGCGAGTCCGATCGCAATTACCGCAGCAACTCGCACCCCCGCCAGAATCACGCCCAGTGCCAGGGGAATTTCCACTTGCCATAACAGTTGCATATCCGTCATCCCCATGCCTCTTCCCGCTTCCGTAATCGCTGGATCGACGCCGACAATACCAGTATAAGTATTGCGGATAATTGGCAGTAAAGAATACAGAGTGAGGGCGATAATTGCCGTGCGATCGCCTATTCCACCCACTACCGGCACCGGGATTAGCAAGCCAAACAAAGCTAAACTGGGAATTGTTTGCATAATATTAGCAAATCCCAAAATAGGCTTTTTCAATTTTGGTTTTCTCGTAGCTAAAATTCCCAGGGGCATCCCCACAATAATAGCTATAAAAATTGCAACAGTTACTAAATATAAGTGTTCAGTTGCGCGCTGAATTATCTCAGCGCCATAGCGGTTGATAAAAATTATCATTGGGTAATTGGTTATTGCTGATTGCTGTCAACCTTATAAATCATTTTCTATTTCAGGACTTGGTTCACCAGGATAGAAGCGAGATTCCAGAATTTCCTCTAAGCTGTAAAGGCAATTTTGAGGAAATGTTTTGAGAGGTAAATCGGTTTCTCCTACTGCCAAATCTCTACCATTTTGATAAGCTTCTGGGAAAGCTTCTTGCAAGTAAGGTTTCAGACTTGGGTTATCCTGTATCAGTCTCTGAGTGTCCCGCCGCTGCACTCGAATTGTAGACAACCAGCTACGACTGCGCTGCTGGGGCTGATATTGCCACTTCAGCAAATGTCCCAGCAAAATGCTCAAACGATTTCTAAGTTCTTGACGTTCCTGTTTGCCCAAAGATTCAATCTCCTCAATTAAATTTGGCAAGTCAAGTTGACTCCACTGACACTTGCGAAGTAACTTGGCTTGTTCTTGCGTCCAAGCATAGAAGTCTGTCTCGTAAAGACTGTGCATCGTTTGATTATCAGCTTAGTTACTAAAACTATATTATCAAATTTTTGCTAAATTATTCAAATTTAGCTACTTGCAAACATTCAAGAAATGCCCCAGCTTCTGGATGCTGAGATTTGAGAAAATCATCAGGTGTTGCCAATTCAACCAACCGTCCGTCTTGCATCAAACCAATTCTAGAAGCTAACAAAAAAGCTTCTTGAATGCCGTGAGTTACAAAAATCACAGTTTTGCCAAGTTGCTGCTGCAATTGACCAAATTCTCGCTGCAATTCCAGACGAGTAATCGGGTCTAAAGCACCAAACGGTTCGTCCATTAACAATATCGGAGGGTCAGCGGCCAGTGCTCTGGCGACGCCTACCCGCTGCCGCTGTCCGCCGGATAACTGATGGGGATAGCGTTTGGCGAAGTGCTGGGGGTCGAGGTTGACTAATTCTAACAGTTGGCGGACGCGAGACTGAATACGATCGCCCTCCCAACCTTCTAATTTCGGCACTAAACCGACGTTTTGCTCGACGGTAAAATGGGGAAATAAACCGATTTCTTGAATCACATAACCAATTTTTCGGCGCAGTTGAATTGGGTTCCACTGAGTTGTCGGTTTTCCCATCACAAGAACTTCGCCGCTGCTTGGCGTTAGTAAATTGTTAATCAGTTTCATGGTAGTAGTTTTGCCACTCCCGCTGCGTCCCAGCAATACTAAAACTTCTCCTTGCAGGACTTTGAAATTGAGTTTGTCTACTAAATGCCTGCGGTTGAGACGATATGTAACGTCGAGGCATTCGACAGCAACTTCATTATTGAGAGGCATGATTAGTTCTGGTGATTTGGGTTTTCAGGAATTTAAAATCGGCGACCCTCGGAAAACAATTCCCAATTCTAAAATCTAAAATCTAAAATCGACTTGATTTTGCCATTCTAGCAATAAGGCTCGACATTGGAGGCAAGTTAATTTTTTAAGCAAGTCGCGAATTCCGTCTGGGGTGACAGGATATTCAGCACCGATAAGTTCGGGGTTTACTGTTGCTGTCGGGTGCAATTGTGCTACAAAACCGTAAAGTTTTTGATTTGAGAAGGAACTGTTTATTGCCCAGCCAATGGTATTGATCGGTTGGATGCGGGCGATCGCACTTTCGGTCACGCCTAGTTCTTTCTTGATTATAGCTGGAACGGCTGCTGCTGGCGTGGCTTCGGCTGGTACGCGACCGCCGGGAAAATCCAGGGTTGATTCTGCTACACCGGGGCGATACATCGGTCGGGGAAACAGCAATTTGTCAGCTTGAATGGTCAAGATTACAACTGAATCCGCTCTTTCTACTCGCCAATATTCTACTTTTTTTCCTTCGGTTGTTTCGAGATGTTCGGCGATTAGTTTTACCCAATGAGACTTGATCTCTACAAAGCGATCTAGAGTTTTCCACTGGGATTTTGCAGTTTGGTTCATGTCGGAATTTTTGAAATACATCAGATGTTGTTTGCTATGGTAGGCGATCGTTGCCGAGCGCAACAATAGCCGATCGACCTTTTCAGCTTTGAGCCCGTTTTTTCCTCTCGATTGTAAATTTTTGCTACAACCTTACACATTCGCCTAGATAATTCGGTAACATAGACTACATAATCAAAGTTTATCTGCGCCGTCGCTCTGGGTTGTTGCAACCCCGACCTGGTTCAGAGTCTTAGCCCAAAAGGAGTTGTGATGAAACTGCAAACAGATATTCGTACTTGGCAATCCCAACCAACGCCCGGAAGCTTCGCCAATGTCCGCGACTGGGAAAGATTTGGCTGCGCCGTACCTGCACCAAAATTGACTCCTTCTATGTGGGTTAAATTGTTCAACCCGCCAACCGCATTCAGCTTTGACGAAGCGTGGCTGTTGTGTGAATCTTCGGAAGAACAGTGGTTAGCTTGGATTCCTGATTATGGCGAAATTTTACTGAGTACACATGAATTTTGCGCTCCTAAATCGTGAATTACGCAGACAAAGTTTCATAAACCAGGTGTTAAAATCCATATCCCTCCGGTTCCACGGGATTTTTGGGAAACAAGCTGGTTTCTGCGTAATAATGTCGTTTGCAGTGAGGAATGCAAGTCCTTAAACCTTGATAAGGACTTGCATTCCTCACTACAAACCTCTTATATGATGTCGTTTCTGCCGATCATACAGCACTTTCCAGGTAAGTGAAGTACAGAGAAACCGGGTTTCTTGAATAAAACCGGTTTCTGGCGAGAAATCCAGAAGAAACCCGGTTTCTGGGGTGTACTTTATAAACCTGGAATCCGCTGTATAAGTCCTAATAGATATTAATTGAAATTTCGCCAACAAAAAGAGCAATAGAAAACCTATTGCTCTTTTTGTTCAAAAACACTCTCTAGTTTTTATCTTTAGATAGCGGAAGTTATATCAACTGGCTTCGATTGACCCCAATATTGCTGCGGTGACGGGTTTACTGTATCGATGCTTGCATGGGAGATATTGGTGAACCCGCCCTTACAGCAATTACGGTCAATTTAGCCCATGTGATATTGCTGGCTTATTTGCAAACTGCACGGTTATTTGCGTTTCTGACAATCGTGCCTACTCTACCATTAATCTGAATCGGGTTCTTAGTGCTGGCTCGAATCAAGAGTGGTTGTTTTGCCAGACATTCTCTGATTGATGCTGCCCAGGCGGTGAGAGCTCCGGTGTATTCTGTACGACCCGCTGGGGCGCGAAACTGATCGGTAATTAGGAAATCCGAGGTGATGCTAGTGTCAGTACCAACATTGGTAATAATGGGAAAATCAAAGGCTCTGGGCAAGGTTCTGTCCTGGATTCTGCCCGGTACTAACTGGTATTTCTTCGATCCACCCCTGTAGTCAATACCTGCTTGAGGGCTGGTGGGAGGGCTGGTTTGAGCTAAGGCGGGAACAGGCAAGCTTGCTACCAAAACGGTGCAGCAACTCCAAAATAATTTCGATTTCATTCGATTCATCTCCTCAACTTTATGACGATTAGCACTAATTTAGGTATGCTCAAAAGACACTAGCTTTTATTGAGAAAGCGCCTGATGATATTCAGCTTTTGAGTTTGAGTTCAACTTACCTAATTGATTACCAAACACCTTCAAAAATGTTAAAACTGGTTTGCCTGACCAACTGTAGAAAAGTTTCAGTTGAGTGAGATATGTACACATCTGAAGTTGTTACAGTATTGGGGAGTCGGTTTTACCAGAATGATTCATTTTTGAGCGATGTCATTGGAACTTTATCAAATTTTGTCTCAGATATCAAGTTTTGCCGATCGCGTATCCTGTTTTAACACTGGTTTGTGGCTCGATCGAGGTTTGAGTGTGGCGCGCTATACCAGGGCGAGAAAGATGGTAGAGTGCATCGATGGGCGTTTGAGTATTTTCAGGCGACAATAGACAGAGAAGGGGCTTGAAAATAGGTGATTTTAGTGGAAGATAGTAAATTTATCGACGTATCGGGCATTATGGGTGTTCCCGCGGCTCCGGCGGGTTACAAATCCGGCTTTGTGGGTATTGTCGGACGCCCGAATGTCGGAAAATCAACGCTGATGAATCAGTTGGTGGGACAGAAAATTGCGATTACTTCGCCGGTGTCTCAGACGACGCGTAACAGGCTGCGAGGCATCCTAACGACACCGGAAGCACAAATTATTTTTGTAGATACTCCCGGAATTCACAAGCCACATCACGAATTGGGCAAGGTTTTGGTGCAGAATGCCCGCACAGCGATTCAGTCGGTGGATGTCGTGCTATTTGTGGTGGATGGTTCGGTGGAATCGGGAGGGGGCGATCGATATATTATCGAAATTCTCAGCAATTGCAAAGTTCCGGTGATTTTTGGGATGAATAAGTTGGACGAACAACCGGAGGATTCTGTGTTGATCGATCGAACTTACGAGCAAATTGTCAATCCTGAGTGGCCTGTAGTGAAATTTTCCGCTCTCACGGGCGAGGGTGTCGAGCCGCTGCAACAATTGTTAATCGAACATTTGGAGGTTGGGCCTTATTATTATCCGCCAGATTTGGTGACTGACCAGCCGGAACGCTTTATTATGGGCGAATTGATTCGGGAACAGATTTTGCTGCTGACGCGAGAAGAAGTGCCGCATTCCGTAGCAATTGCGATCGACATTGTTCAAGAAGAAGCAAAAATTACTCGCATTCTGGCGACAATTCACGTCGAACGAGATTCCCAAAAAGGCATTTTAATCGGTAAAAGCGGCAGTATGCTCAAGTCGATCGGCAGTGCGGCCCGCGAACAGATTCAAAAGTTAATTGAAGGCAAAGTATATTTGGAGTTATTTGTCAAGGTGCAGCCGAAGTGGCGGCAGTCGCGCACTCGTTTAGCCGAATTGGGCTATCGCGTGGAAGAGTGAAACTTTGGCAGTTGGCAGTTGGGGTTCTTTCGTTCTTTAGAGCTCTTGCAAAACATCCTTTTCATCAATTGATGGGACGGGCAAGATGCCCGTCCCACAAGATTTATTTTTTCTTGTGGGATGGGCCCCAGAGCCCGTCCTAATTATTTTTGCAAGAGGTCTTTTAAATCAAGAATCGAGCACGACTTTCGCTCATAGGATCGCGAATTAAATAACTTACAATTTTAATTGTTATTGTGGGATGGGCGTCCCGCCCGTCCAAAAAGGACGGGCTTTCAGGCCCATCCCACAAACTTGTGGAAGTTATTTAATTCTCATTCCATAGAGAGTTTCATCTGGTACTGAGAGTCGGTACAAACCCCCGCTTAACAACTAGAACGCCATTCCAATAACAGTACAGTAAACTGAGAGCAGCCCCATTCGCCCCAGTTGACCTATGCCACGTTGGTTCAATACTGCTGGCCCTTGCCGCGATGACATCCACTATCTGCTTCCTGCGACCCGTCGCCTCCCTAGCCTGGAACGACTGATTGCTCAGCAGAACTATTTCGTCATCCATGCACCCCGACAAGTGGGGAAAACCACCGCTATGCTGGCGTTAGCCAAACAACTCACCAACAGCGGACAATACACCGCCGTGATGCTGTCAGTTGAAGTAGGCGCACCCTTCAGTCAAGACATTGCTGGTGCAGAAGAGGCTATTTTGGGGGCTTGGCGAGATAACATTTCCGTCCGTCTCCCACTCGAACTGCAACCGCCTGACTGGACAGCGATACAATCGGGGGGACAGAAAATTCGGGCTGCTTTACAAGCTTGGGCACAATCTTCTCCTCGTCCTTTGGTGGTTTTCATCGATGAAATTGACGCACTACAAGACCAAGCGTTGATTTCTATCCTGCGACAACTGCGCGATGGTTATCCCAATCGCCCGAAAGCGTTTCCGCAATCGGTGGGTTTAATTGGTTTGCGGGATGTTCGCGATTACAAAGTGGCTGCGGGGGGAAGCGATCGACTCCATACATCCAGTCCGTTTAATATTAAAGTGCGATCGATTACTCTGAGAGATTTTAATGCCTCAGAAGTCGCGGAACTCTACGCGCAACATACCCAAGATACCGGACAATTTTTTACACCTGAAGCCGTAGCCTTAGCTTTTGAACTGACTCAGGGACAACCTTGGTTAGTGAATGCTTTAGCTAAGGAAATTGTAGAAGAATTAGTGACAGATGAATCTATAGAAATTACACCAGAACATATTTTATCAGCTAAAGAAATTTTAATAAAACGGCAAGATACGCATTTGGATAGCTTGGCAGAACGACTCAGAGAAAACCGAGTCAAAGCCATTATCGAGCCGATGTTGGCGGGTTTGGAACTGGGCAATATCCCCAATGATGATATTCAGTTTTTAATCGATTTGGGTTTGTGTAAGATGGATGTTCTGGGTGGATTGACGATCGCCAACCCCATTTATCGGGAAGTTTTGCCCCGCGTCCTCACCGTAACGCCAATGGCTTCTCTGCCACAAATTGCACCGAGTTGGTTAACGGCCCAGGGGACATTAGACACCCAAGCGTTACTCAAAACTTTTCTCGCGTTTTGGCTACAGCATGGCGAACCGTTACTCAAAAGTGCATCTTATCCCGAAATTGCCCCGCATTTAGTGTTGATGGCATTTCTGCATCGGGTAATTAATGGTGGGGGAACATTGGAGCGAGAATATGCGATTGGACGCGACAGAATGGATTTATGTTTGCGTTATGGTGAGGTAACATTGGGAATTGAATTGAAGGTTTGGCGAACTCGGAAAGTCGATCCGTTGAGTAAAGGGTTGGAACAGTTAGATGGATATTTGGCTCGATTGGGACAAGATGAAGGGTGGTTGGTGATATTCGATCGTCGCGAGAATGCGCTTGAATTAGAAGAACGATTGAATACTGAAATTCATCGGACACCAATGGGGCGAACCGTTACAGTTATTCGTGCGTGAAGAAGTTCTGATGAATGTTTTGGTTCGGGCGATCGCCGAGAGTGTGCGATCGACTCTAATCTAAAATATAATTAAGAAGGGGTTGACATACACGATCGAGCTGCGGTATTACTCGATTATATCCAGTAGTGTACCGCAACTGCAATAGAATTATTCGATCGCGCACCCATGTAACAAGCTAGTATATCTAATCTTTTCGCCAAACCTCAAACGAGGAGATTCTCAAAACTTCCAACTATGAACTACCGAAACCACATCACGATCGAAGCAAATAAACGCGGTGGTAAGCCTTGTGTACGCGGCTTGCGAATTACGGTTTATGAAGTGCTTGAGTACCTGGCTTCCGAGATGACAGAAGCAGAAATTCTTGACGATTTTCCCGATCTGACGCGAGAAGATTTAAAAGCCTGTATTGCTTATGCTGCTGACCGCGAACGCCGGTTTATGACCGCGACCTTATCGGCATAAAATTACTTTTTGATGAAAACTTGTCGCCCAAGTTGCCGAATCGTTTGAGCGATATTTTCCCAAATTCGCTTCACGTTCGAGATGTGGGAATGAAAGCAACGATCGACCCAATAGTTTGGGATTATGCATTCATACAATAATTTGATGATTGTCTCGAAAGACGCGGATATGCACGACCTGAGCTTAGTATTTGGGAATCCACCGAAAGTTATTTGGCTTCGCCTGAGAAACTGTTCGACATTGCAAGTTGAAAATTTGTTACGTCGTAATTTTAACGCGATAGAATTATTTTATGAAGACGAGAATTTATCGCTGCTTGCTTTATCATAATACACCGAATCGAATTAGCGTTAGGGTAGGTAGTTTTTCCATGATTATTCCACCAATTTTTTAAAGCCTCACACGCCAATTCACTGGTATCTTTACTGTTTCATAATGTTATATATCCTATGTTTTGTTGAAAATCATAAATCCCATGTGGAATCACTTTTCCGTGACCTAAACTCCAAAATTCATGATCTAAAAGCGATCGCCCAACTCTACATTCTGACTCAACGCTTGTAGCCGATCGCGATCCAATAACTCAATCTGAGAACCATTGATCGTAATTAATCCTTTATCGTGGAGATGCGAGAATGCCCTAGAAAGGGTAGCAGAAATCGTCCCTAAAATAGCAGCTAGTTGAGTTTTAGTAACATCTAGATTAATAACTTGATCTCCATTAGCGCGATCGCTCAAATCTAATAAATAAGCCGCTAATCTTTGTGGCACTTCTTTAAACGACAGATCTTCCACCATCTGTGCCAATTTACGCGAACGGGTTGCCAAACTTGTCAGCATATTGATGGCGATCACAGGATATTGATGAAGTAAATCCAGAAAAGCTAACCGAGGGAAGAAGATTAATTCTGTGGATTCCAATGCGATCGCCGAAGCTGGAAAAGCTTTGCCATCAAAGGTGGCAACTTCGGCAAAGTAATCGCCTCTTTTTAATAAATGTAAAATGTGTTCTTTCCCATTGGATGCAGTCTTAAATACCTTAACACGACCAGCTTGGACAATGAAAAACCCAGTTGCATCACTGCCCTGATGGAAAATTGTCTCATCTTTTCCAAAGGTTTGCAGTTGAGCGATCTGAGCTAAAGGAATCAGTTGCTCTGCCGATAATCCTTGAAAAATCAGAATGTTTTGTAACCAGTTGCTCAAATCGACTCTATTTAACATCGTTTAGGGTAGTGAGGATGGTTGGAACAAAGCGCCGAGCTAGACAAGATAAACGTACTTGAGCATTTTTTAAGGTTGTTTTTGACTTAAGTCAAAGCATTATTAGGTTCTATTCTCCTATGCTATGTCGATAGGTACTTTAAAACCGAATTTATGGCTTTATGGCAAACCCAACCTTTGACAAAGTGGTGACAGCCCGCGCTCGTCCCCGTCAAATTAGCCTACCCGCTTGGCTGGTGCTAATTTGCATCGTCACTTTTTCAGTGCTGATCTTTGCAGGATCGGCGATTTACAAAAATGCACCACCGATTCCCGCTACTGTGGTGTCGCCGCAACAGGAAATCATTCTAACTCAAGCGAATATTGAAGCTGGGCAAGTAACCTATCTGGGTCGCGGTGGACAACATATTGGGAGTATTTGGGGGCACGGCAGTTACCTAGCTCCCGACTGGACAGCCGATGTCCTGCACCGTTGGGGTCTTGCTACTGCCGGACTTTTATATAACGGTAATTCCGATTTTAGTGAAGCCGATTTACAGGCTTTATCGGCAGTCGATCGCGCTACCCTCCAAGCGCAGGTACAGCAAGAATTTAAAACCAATCGCTATGAATCCGAGACTGGAGCCTTAACCCTAACTGCGGCTCAAACTCAGGGACTAACCAAGGTTTTTGATAGCTATAAAACTTTGCTATCCCAAGGCTCCAAGATTCATTCCATTCCTAGCGGTTGGTTTACTGACGACACGCAAATCCGTAATGTCACTGCTTTCTTTACTTGGACAGCTTGGGCCGCCGCCGCCGATCGCCCGAATGCACCATTTTCCTATACCGCCAACTTTCCCCACGATAACTTGATTGGCAATCAGGCTCCGGCTCAATTCTTGATCTGGTCAATTGTGTCGGTGATTGTTCTCATTGCTGCGATCGGTATATTTCTGTTTGTTTACATCACCCAAGAAGATAGCGAAGAAGTAATCGCTGTCGCCCATCGCCCCCTGATTCGGATTGCCACACCGAGCCAAAAAGTCACCACCCTCTTCTTTGGGGTTGCTATGACTTTGTTTTTGGTGCAAATGTTGATGGGAATGGTCACAGCCCATTACGCTGTAGAAGGCGACGGCTTCTATGGTGTGCCACTTCAGCAATATTTACCCTATGCCGCCTCACGGACTTGGCATTTACAACTAGCAGTATTTTGGATTGCCACCTGTTGGCTCGCCGCAGGGCTATATTTCGCGCCAAGGTTTGGTAAACATGAGCCGAAGTTGCAAGCTTGGGGCAATGGCGGTTTGTTAGTGGCTTTGACTGTCGTTGTTGTTGGTTCCTTAATCGGATCTTGGGCTAGTGTCCAAGGCATTATCGGCGGTGACAATAGTTTCTGGTTTGGACATCAGGGCTATGAATATGTAGAACTTGGTCGCCTCTGGCAATTATTGCTGATTGGTGGCATGGTGTTTTGGCTCTGGCTGATGTACCGCGCCCTCAAGCCTGCACTCAAGGCGGAAGGCGATAAAACGGGACTGAATCACTTCTTTCTCTACAGTGCGATTACGATTCCCCTGTTCTATGCGTCAGGGTTGATGTACAACAATCACACCCATTTGAGCATTGCTGAATATTGGCGTTGGTGGGTTGTGCATTTATGGGTAGAAGGTTTCTTTGAGGTATTTGCGACGGTAGCGATCGCCTATCTATGTAGCGAATTGGGCTTTCTAAAGCGCTCATCAGCCCTGAGAGCCACCTACATGACGACAATTCTCTATCTCGGTAGTGGCGTAATCGGCACGTTACACCATCTCTACTTTGCAGGAACACCTGTATTCATTACGTCGATGGGTTCCGTTGCTTCAGCCTTAGAAGTCGTTCCCTTGACCTTAATTGGCTTTGAAGTGGTGAAGTCGATGAAGCTATCCCAAGAAGCGCAAGGATTTTATCGAGTACCACTAAAATTCTTTATTGCCACTGCTTTTTGGAACTTAATTGGCGCAGGTGTCTTTGGTTTCTTAATCAATCCACCGATTTTCCTCTACTATTCCCAAGGACTAAATACCACGCCAATCCATGCCCATTCTGCACTTTTTGGTGTCTACGGCTCCCTGGCGATCGCCCTCATGCTCTTTGCCTTGCGTGAAATCACTCCCGATCGCGCTTGGGATGAGAAAAACTTCAATTTATCCTTCTGGTGGATCAATGGGGGGCTAGGCATGATGATGGTTTTCGGACTGATTCCTAATGGTTTTTATCAATTGGTACAATCTGTTAATCATGGCACTTGGTACGCTCGCAGTGCTGAAGTCATTGGTTCGGCATGGATGCAGTGGACAGTTTGGCTACGCATCCCTGGGGATATCGTCTTCTCGGTTGGTGCATTGATCCTTGTGTTTTGCGTGATTAAAGCGATCGTGGCTATTTTCCAACAGCCTACTCAAGCCCAACCCCTCGAAACCATTGCGGCTGAGATTCCGGTCGTCAGTCATTAGTTGCTCAATTGTTCAAATTATCTTTGGTATTTATTGAGGATTCAGTCAATGATTCGTTTCTTAGTTGGTATTCTCGTTTTTGTGATCAATGTAGTTTATGCCGATCGCCCTTATCCTCGGTTTTATGTGCTAGAAACTGTGGCCCGCGTTCCCTATTTCTCTTACCTTTCGGTACTCCACCTCTATGAAACCTTGGGTCTGTGGCGGAAAGCCGATTGGTTGAAAATTCACTTTTCGGAGTCGTGGAATGAGCTGCACCATCTGTTGATTATGGAATCACTTGGGGGATCAGCCTTTTGGGGCGATCGCCTTCTAGCACGAGCCACTGCACTCATTTACTACTGGATTATCATTTTGGTCTACATAGTGTCGTCCAAATCTGCCTACAACTTCATGGAACTTGTAGAGGGACACGCCTATGCCAGCTACGACAAGTTCCTAAATGCCGAAGCTGAAGCTCTCAAGCAACAGCCCGCACCAGATGTCGCTATCCAATACTATCGAGATGGCGATTTGTATATGTTTGAGGAGTTTCAAACAAGCAGTGCTAATGTATTCCGTCGTCCAACGATCGACAATCTCTATGATGTGTTTGTTGCCATTCGGGATGATGAAATGGAACACGTGAAAACAATGGTGGCTTGTCAGCAGCCGACTGCACAATTCTCGTTAGTCAGTCCCCATGCGATGCAGGCAGCTTCTACGCTAAAGGTTGAGTTAACTGAAAAGACCGATGCTGTGGAACTCAGTCCCTCGAAATAGGTAATTTGAACCCGTCGTTCTCTGGTATTAAAACGTTGGTATCGCCCTGTGTCTAGGGGCGATCGCGGCTTTTCTGATGGATGCTATTTCGGTGGTCTATCGACAACAGAAATCCCTGTGGGAGGAGATTTTCAAATGCCATTGAGCCAACTCAAGTCCAAAATCATTGATTTAGCAGAACGATTATAATCGGATGAAAGCGCGATCGATAAAACTCACCCCAAAAGCACGTATTAAAAGCACGATCGAAATCGATAACTCCCTCATCACCAATGCGCTCCAGGCGACTGGACTCACAGCACAAGAAGAAGTTGTCGAATTGGCCCTGAGCCTGCTGATCCAAATGAAAAACCAACAGAACCTCCGGGCGCTACGGGGTAAACTCGCCTGGGACGGCGACCTCGATCGCATGAGAACGAATACGGAACAATAGTAAGCCCAGGATTATTGTTGATTCCAGCGTCTGGATTGACTACTTTAATGGACAATCCACCCCACAAACCGATCGCCTTGACCTTTATTATCAGACTACAAAAAATGTTTGTGTAAATCGTTAAAATAGTACCAAAAACAACCAAGGAGAAACCCATGTTAACCCTAGAAATGGCAATCCAAAAAATCCAACATTTTTCCCCAGAACAACGCAATAAAGTTATTGAGTTTATCGAATTTCTAGAATTTCAAGCCAGCCAAACTAAAACGATAGAACAAAAAAAAGATGACTCCAATCAAGAACAATCCTTTTTTGAGCTAGCCGGAATCTGGGAAGAAAAAAATATCACTCTAGACGACATTCGCAAAGACGCATGGGGTAAAGAAAACGTGCGATTCGTTGTAATGTGAATCACGGTTCAAATCCGTACATAACATTACCAACCAACTCCAAAAAAGAAGGTT
>NZ_JAUBUC010000051.1:0-52253 GCF_036705285.1 Microcoleus sp. B4-C1
CGCCCGTCCTTTTTGGACGGGCGGGACGCCCATCCCACTTTCAAGAGTGGAAGTTATTTAATTCTCATTCCTAAGCGCGATCGGCAACTTGCCAAATTTTGGATGAATCCTGTATCTCTAGAAAAAAATCGAGGCTTCAAAGAGCATGAATTAAACCAGATTGCTCGTCTTGTAGAGGAATATGAACAAATATTGTTGGAGGCTTGGCATCACTACTTTGATCCTTGAAACAGAACCCCTCGTAATTAAAGTCACGGTGACAGATGAAAAAGTAATTGTGGACTTAGTTGATGGTCGCAGTTTGAGTGTTCCCTTAGCTTGGTATCCCCGTTTGTTGCACGGTTCCCCGGAGGAAAGACATAATTGGCAGCTACTTGGAGATTGTTATGCCATTGAATGGGTTGATTTAGACGAACATATTGGAGTAGAAGGTTTGCTAGCGGGCCGACGCAGCAGTGAAAGTCAACGATCGTTTGAAAGTTGGTTAATTAACCGCAACACTGCTCAAAATAATCCAGAACGACTAATAACTAATGACTAATGACTGCTGACCGAAAGCATCCAGGATACAAGCCCCCGGATTCATTCCTTCGCAGACTCAGGACCGAGAAATAAAAAACCTGTATCCGATGAAACTTGCCCCCCGAATTTATCCGTGGAGTCATACCAATTTTTTATGACGCTGCATACAATCTGATCCCCCCTAACCCCCCTTAATAAGCAGGGTGGATTAATTGTCCCCAAGTAAATTATAATAGTCGAGCGCGAGCGGATCGAGTCCGCTCGCGCTCGACTATCCTACAGAGTGCATCAACAATGAATTTAATTGAAGCAATTAAATCAGTACCTGACCACCGACATCCGAGGGGGATTAGGCATCCCTTATGGCTGATACTCATGATAATTTTATTGGGCAGTTGTACGGGATATTGGGGATATAAGCCCTTAGCTGAATTTACGAAAAATCATCGCTCAACTCTGATAAAACTCTTTCACCTCCCACCAGATATTCGTTTTCCATGCGACTCTACTTTTAGAAACATCATTCTCTCATTAGATTTTGAGGTAATTGCCGTCCTTTTTAATATATGGGCAGGGGAAACATTATCGATAGCACCAGGAGAATTGATGGCAATTGATGGAAAAAGTATTAAAAGCACAAGTGTTGGCGGTAATAGTTCTTACCAAAATTTTGTGAGTCTAGTTTCTGCATACAGTCACGATCGCGGCTGGGTAGTCCGACATAAAGTAATGGAAAATCAGGAGCGAAGTGAAATCGAAGTTGTCGAAGAACTCGTGCAAGAACTTGCGGGTTCTCAAGTAGTAATTACTGCCGATGCACTGCACACTCAAAAAAAAACTATTCAGTTAATTATTGATGGAGGTAATGACTACATAATTACCATCAAAAAAAATCAATCTAGTTTGTTTAAAGTGGCTCAAAAATTAGTCGCATCTGTGGGCGCGATCGATTCAGCTCAAACCTCAGAACGCTTGCATGGCCGCACCACAACTCGCTCTACGACAATTTATCCCGTATCTACTCAGTTATTACCAGCGTGGGCGGGTGTCAAACATATAATTGCTATCAAAAGAACTGGCAGTAGGTGGGAAGGCAAAAAAAGTCGTCGTCGGTTAGTTGATTTCCATGAAACGCATTATTATTTAAGTAGTAAGGATTGGTCGGCAAGCCAATTTGCGTCGGCAATTCGAGGACATTGGTTAATAGAGAATCGGCTGCATTGGGTTAAAGATGTGACGTTAAATGAGGATAACTGCATCCATCGAGGTGGCAATGCACCTGCGAACTGGGCAATGGTCAGACAATTTTTACTATCTCTAGCTCGGATGCTCGGTACAAATACACTTCCTGAAGCTTTGAGATTTATGGCCAATCAACTTGAATATGTTAGCGAATTACTTTTCGGTTTATCTCATCAAGACAAACCAATTAAATCTGGCGCGTGCTCGTCAGCAAATAGCCTAGCCCCACTGGTTTACTCTTTTGACAATTAATCCACCCTGCCTAACCCCCCTTAATAAGGGGGGGACAAGATTCTTCTCAAAGTCAACCCCTACTCCCCTTCGATCGGGGGATTTAGGGGGATCGAGATATGTGCAACTTCACATTAAATTGGTATCAATGCTTCAATCTAAAATCTAAAATCTAAAATCTAAAATCGATTGACTTCTCGATCAACTGTTTCCCTCTTGCCCATAAGCTTGCCAAGCCAAATCCACCAGCCCGTTAACAATAGCCACAGCCACCACCGCAGACCCCTTGCGGCCCTCAATCCGAATGTGAGGAATCATCGAATCGTGCAGCCGCGACTTAGCCACATCCACCCCCACAAACCCAGAAGGAGTCCCAATCACCAAAGCTGGTCGAATTTCCTCAGATTCAATCAAATCCACGATCGCCGACAAAGCAGTTTGAGCCTGGCCCACCACAAAAATCCCTTCAGGATAGCGTCTTGCCAAAGTTTCAATCCCCCAAGCCGCCCGCGTCCTTTCCTTTTGGGGGCGCGTCAAAGCCTCCATCGAACAGTAAACCGGATTCGCAAAGGTACTTTGGATCAAGGGCGTAATGCCCACCTGCACCATCGGCACATCTACCACGATCGTAGTCCGAGCAGCCAAAGCCGCCGCCCCAGCCTGCAAAGCCTGATCGGAAAAACTAATTAAAGACTTGTACTCAAAATCAGCAGTCGCATAAATCACGCGGCGGACTATTTCGTACTCCGCCGCTGAAAAACCGTGGTCGCCAATTTCGTTATCGATTAATCCCAGACTCTGGGCATCGCTTACGTGCCATTCCATTTGTTGGATAGCTGTCGCCTCTGAGTTGTCAGGTATCAGCTTACCAGCTTTTAGTCATTCGTTGACTGTTGAGTAAAATCTACCCACTGCCAACTGCCAACTGCCAACTAAGTTTCCGACGACGAAGAAGATTTGCCCAACACCGGAGTCAGGAATGCCACCAAAACTCCGATCGCAAAACCGGCCACATTCCGAACCAAAGGCAACCAGTCAGAAGTCCGAGTCACCACAGGCCCAAGTCCGAAAGCGAAAAACAGAATGCCCCACAGCGGCGAAAAAATCAGCGCCCACTGCCAAGCCACAACCTGTCCCGGCTTCCGAGGCTGAGCCGCAAACCCGCAGATGACGCCGCCAACCACCGACGTAATTAACGTCAGAATCCACTGTTCCCTCGGCAAACCGGGAACCACGCGGCATCCGCCCTGACGCAAACAGCCTTCTATCGACTCCAAAGATTCAATAATCGCTCGATCTTCGCCATTGTCCCGCACAAAAAATTGATTACCATAGCGGGTTTGCAGTTCCACCCAAAAAGTGCGCGGCAGCAGCGGATACAGCGAGTCGCCCACATTAAAATTGAGCAAATTGCCCCCTCGCGGGTCAGCAACTAATAACACACTCTTGTCATCTAGCCCCCAATAGCTTTTGACAGCCAAACCGGGCGTGCGATCGTACTGAGTCAGCACTCGCAGTTTCCAGCCGGTTTCGGCTTCAAAGGCGTTTAAATTTTTTGCCAAACTTTGTTCTTCAATATCCGTAAGGGCTTTAGCTAAGTCAATGATCGGCGTCTGAGTAGAAGGCAACAAATCGGGATTATTGAAAGCGTGGGCCGCAGGTGCGATCGTCCACACAGACAAAGCCAGAAAAAATGCGGCAACAGAGGCTAGAAATTTTCGCGGGAAAAGCTGTGACATAGGAACTTATAATCCGGGTCTTAATTGTGAATGCTAGCTGGCGGTCTTAACCAGAGGATAAGAGAAAACTCATATTTCTTTACAATTATTTACTTTACAGGAAGCGGAGAGCAAGGGGAAGGAAAAAATAGTTTTTGAGAAAGTGGTAGAGGGAGGGGGGGAGGGGGAGAGGGGGGGAGGGGGAAATTAGCGCGATCGAGCTCCTCAAGGGGATGAGTAACATCGAAAATCGAAAATCCATTGAATTCCCCAATCTAAAATCTAAAATCTAAAATCTAAAATCGACTGAATCCCCAATCTAAAATCTAAAATCTAAAATCTAAAATCGATTTGGTTTTGCCCCAACCCCCTCACAGAGAAGCCGATCGCGATCGCTCACATTAGGATTAGTCCTCAAATAATCCCCCACCCAGTCGCAGCCCCTCACCAGCAAATCGTCAAGATCCAAATTCCACAAAATCACCCGATTATCCCGGCCCGCAGAAGCCAGAACCTTCCCATCCGGGCTAAAACTCACACTCATCACGCTATCCTTGTGACCCGTCAAAGTTTTCAGCAAAGTCCCGCTGCGACTCCACAGTTTCACCTTATGATCGTAACTACCCGAAGCAACCAACAAACCATCCGGGCTAAAAGCAACGCTAGTCACGCTGTCGCTAGAACCCTTCAGCAGCGTCGCCACCAAAGTCCCATCTACCTTCCACAATTTCACCGAATTGTCGTAACCAGCCGAAGCTAGCATTTTGCCATCAGGGCTAAAAGCAACCCCCAACACAAAACTGTTGTGAGCTCCTTCAAAAGTTCTTAGCAAACGACCATCCCGATTCCAGAGTTTGAGAGTACCATCATCGCTTGCAGAAGCCAGCATCGAGCCGTCGGGACTGAAAGTCACCCCAGTCACCCAGCCTGTGTGTCCCGTCAAAGTCTTAATCAGCCTGCCGTTTCTAGTCCAGAGTTTCACAGTCTTATCCTTGCTAGCCGTTGCCAGAACCTCGCTGTCGGGGCTAAAGCTCACGCTCATCACGCTGTCGGCGTGGCCGTCGAGAGTCAACAGCACAGAAGGCGAACACGGGAATAGGGGAGCCGAAGGACAAGGGAGAATATTATTCATGCCATCTTCTGTCAAACTCCAGACTTTCACCGTTTTGTCGTAACTCCCAGAAGCAAGTAGCTGGCCGTCGGGGCTGAAACTGACGCTGGCGACTCTCTGAGTGTGTCCTTCCAAGGTTTCCAGCAAAACCCCCGTGCGACTCCAGAGTTTGATAGTGTTGTCCGTAGAAGCAGAAGCCAGCTTTTGGCCGTCGGGGCTGAAAGTAACGCCTTGCACCCGGTTTTGGTGTCCGTCGAGGGTTTTGAGCGGCACGTCATCGAGTCGCCACAGCCTGATAGTTTTGTCAAAACTTGCCGAAGCCAAGGTTTTGCCTTCCGGGCTAAAACTCACCTGAGTAACTCGATCGGCGTGTCCCTCAAAAGTTCTCAGTAAGCGACTCTCTGGTTTAATGTTGCTAGCATCGGTTGGGCGTTTGTCGCCAACACCAGCAAGATTCCAGAGTTTGACAGTCCCGTCTGCACTTCCCGAAGCAAGTGTTTGACCATCGGGGGAGAAACTGACACCGAATACCCACTTGGTGTGTCCCCGCAAAGTTGTTAGCAGTTCACCTTTTTTTGCTGGTGTTGAATTTTCTGTTGGTGGGTGTTTGAGTGCAGCGATGCTCCAGATTTTCACCGTTTTATCTTCACCCGCACTGGCGATCGTTTCACCATCGGGGGAGAAACTGACGGTGTAAATTTTCGAGGGTTGTCTGTTTTCGCTGTGCCATAAATTAGCGATTAACTTACCGTCAGAACTCCACAGTTTCACACTACCGTCATCGCTCGCCACAGCGATTATTTTGCCGTCGCGGCTGAAGCTTAGCCAATTTACGGGAGCAAATTGTTCGATCGTTCGCAGCAGCGTGCCGTCGGTTTTCCAAAGTTTGATAGTTTTATCAGTAGAGCCAGTGGCGATCGTTTGACCGTCAGGGCTAAAAGCAACGCTGGTAACGCTATTAGTATGCCCTTTGAAAGTTGCCAGCAAACTGCCATCTGTTTGCCAAATTTTGACAGTTTTATCTAAACTAGCCGAGGCGATGATTTTGTTGTCGGGACTGAATGTGACACAGGAGACGCTATTAGTATGGTCTTTGAAAGTTGCCAACAAACTGCCGTCGCGCCGCCAAAGTTTGACGGTTTTATCTACACTGGAGGAAGCTATTGTTTCGCCGTCTGGACTGAAGCTAAGACCCCAAACTACATCGCCGTGTCCCTCCAAGCGGTTGCGTTCTTTAACTCCATAAACTGCCTGCTGGAGGGCGGCAGAAATCAGAATTTCGGTGTCTTTGAGAGTAGACATTTGTTGGGAGTGTTCGATCTGTTTCCACTTTTTACCAGCTCTCAAACTTTCCATCATGGCGTCAAATTTGTTATTTGAGAAATAAAGTGCTTCCGAAGCAGCAGTCAGGGTACTGATTTCGGCTCGCTGAGTTTGAGCGACAGCTAGCTGTTTTTGACCCACAGCCCGCCACCAAAAGTTTACGGCGGCGATGGTGGAACTGGTTAGCAGCATGACGCCGATCACTGCTACTCCCAGCAGTTGTTTGAGAAAAGTATTGGCTCGGTAGAGCTGTGCTTGACTCATTTTTTTGTCCGCTTCTGCTTTGTGGAGTCTCGCTTCTAAGCCGAATCTTTGGCGAATCGGTCGCACTAAATAGTCGTGTACCAATTGATAGCGGTCTTCGGGCGCTTCCCGTAGCAAAAATAGCAAACCGTGACCAACTAAAATGTCTAAAATTAAGTCCAGGTTGTCGGTTTTCTTGGGTCGGCTTTCAGGGTATGCAGCGAACTGTCGCGGTAGGGAAATTCGGTTTCTGCCGATCGCCGATAATTCGGTTTCGCGGGCATCGGCTGGCTGCGGGCCTGTAACTAACGAGAGTTCGTGTTTGGTTTTTATCAGTCTTACGCCTCTTTCATCTGTCAGGGAAAACAAGATTTTCCAAGCTGCGTCTTCGTTAACGAGCCCGCAGTCAGAGATGACTCTTTCGAGCGATCTTTTCACTAATTCCGCTTTGGGATTGTCCCCCAATTGCTGGTATTGTGCTAGACTGGTAATACCTTCTTCTTGCAGTTGCGCTCCTACTACCTGCAATTCGATTGGTCGTACTTCTTGCAGTTCGTCTGCTAAATCTTCTACGAAGGCATCGATCAGTGCCGGCTCTAAATAAAATTCTGCCCGTTCTGTTAAGTGTCCGATGACAGCCCGCGCGTCTTTGATAGAAAAACTCCGCAGTTGGTAGCGGATGCTTTTGTCGAGAATATTATTGTTAATAGCATCAAGATTTGGGAAGCGATCGCAATCTAGTAAGTAGTGCAAATAATCTTCGCGCAAGCACAGAATTATTTTGACATAAGGCAAGTTCAAAAACAAACGCAAAAAATTATAAAAAAGTTGTCTTTGTGCCACAGAAGTTGAAACAAAGAAAAACTCTTCAAATTGATCGAAAATCAGCACAGTTAACAAATTATTTGTGGCATTTTCGCGCAACTGTTCTATAATAAAAGAAGAGACTTCCGAGCTGCGAGCAGGAATAACCGAGCAACTTCTTTTGTGGATTTCCTGTACTCCTTTCGAGATTAATTTACTTTCCTCTTCGGCTTGTTTGTCGTACAGTGCGCTGTTCAAAGCATTTTCTAACTCCACCAGCCAGTCGGTGTAAACTTTGACTACTACGGGCAATGTATCCCGCGCACCCGGAGTAATATTTTTCAAAGCTGGTACTAAGCCGGCATTGACTAGAGAACTTTTCCCGACTCCGCTGGGCCCATGAATAATAGTTAATTTATGGTCGTCCCTGCTAATTCTTTCTAGCAAGCTATTGATATCTGTTTGCCGCGAGTAAGCTGTCATGGACGCTGCGATGGCAGCTTGGTTTTGAGCTGAGGGGCCTGAAGGATTGACAGCTTGGCGCTGCTGCTGCAATTGGCTGGCTCCGATAAAAGCTCTAAATCCGTATTGATATTCGATCGACCGCTGGGTTTTTTTAATCCGAAACGCTTTAAGATACTCTCCCTGCTCGAAATAAACCGCTTGCAATTCCGTCAAAATATCGATGTAAAGTCGGGGGTCGTACTTCGGCTCGCTTTGAGATTGAGCCAACTCCAAAGAATGAACCGCCGCTTCCCACTGGCCTAGCTGCCGCAAACTTCTGGCTAAAAGTAAAAGATACGAACTCCTGTCGGATTTGGGATGTTGGATTTTAGATTTGGGATCGTTACTTGACTCGTTAGATCCCACAATTTCTGGATAATTTCCCTCAAACCCCAATCTCAAATCTTCAATCAGCAATCTCAAATCGTTAGGCGTTTGATCCAAAATTGCCAAAGCCAACTCGGCTAGCTGGCGGGCTTGACTCCACCTCGACTCTTGCAGGGCAACTTCAGCCAAAAAGCCGTAATCTTGAGCTAGTTGGCTGGGAGTACCGTAAGTGAAGTGCAACTGCAAAGAATTTTCAGCTAATGCTTGCAACTCTCCCCAAGCTTTCAGGCGCTGCAGCACTTCTCCGAGGTGTGCTGTCACCTCAGCTACCAATTCCGGGCGTGAAGCAAGGGAGAAAGCGTTTCTAGATTTTTCCAGGCTAATCCAAGCTTGTTCCCAGTGTTGGCGGTTGGCTACCGGATTTCTGGCTGCTTGCAAGCGGTGACACAGGGCTATGTGAAACAGCACTATGCCTTCTCTCTCTAAAAATAGGATATTGGGGACAGGATTGGACAATGAGCAGGAGAGGGTTTCTGGGTTTTCAGAATTTTCCCAGTTTGCGAGTTCCCAATTGCCAGTTTGATGCTGCCAAAATACTAAGCTTTCTTGGTAGTGAATTAAGGCGGTTTCGGTTTGGTCGCTGACATAGTAATCTCGACCGAGAACGAATTCCAGGCTGGCTTTGAGGGCGGGTTCTAATTCTTGACCGCGATTTTGTAAATCTCTTAAAGCTAATTCTAGTTCTCGGCGTGACAAAGAGCCGATCGCCAAATCGAAGGTATTGCCCGGACTCAATGGCGAATACGAGTGGACATCTGATTGTCGTCGGTTTTGGGGCCCAGAGTTAACAGTTAGAAAGCGTTCTCCGGGGCTGATTTCGCGCTCCAGGGCGCTTTTTTCGCACGGGGTTTCGCAGGTTTCACAATTAGTTATGCTGCTGAGGTTGCTGCTGGCGAGTGCTTGATTTAGTTCGCCTATTTTAAATATAGTATCGGCCCGCCTAGCGAGAAAATTAATTAATTCGTCAACGCCCATTTCAAATTTAATTGTGGCGGCGGCCCAACTTTTGAAATCCGGTGCCAGACGAATCATTTTGGTCACGATATCATCTGTTACCCACAGAATTACTGGGCAGGAAAAATTTTTGCGAAATTCGTCTCGCACTTGATTGGTAGAGGCCATCAGTTCGTCGATCGCTACTACTGTTTCTAAACCAAATACCATCAAAGCCGAGGCGTCACCGACAGGCGAGTACCCCTCCTGGAAAGTGCTTGAGAGCAGAGTAGTGTAAAGGGTTTTGACTGAAGCTGGCAGGACGATATCTTGAATTGGAATTGGGGACACTTCTCGCAGCCGCTGCGCTATTTGCTGCCGCAACTGCTCGTAGTTGCAGCGCACCAAAATTAGCGAGAATTGGTGTTGAGACATTGTGATTGACCTGACCAGAGTTTTGAGCGAGCGCTCGTTGTAGTTTGCAGTTTCTTGTACCTTAATTAGATCGGTCATGCGTGCACCTCTTTTGCATTAATCAATTACCTAACGCTCGCCCATCGTGACTGAAAGCGTCTCTACTTAGACATCCCCGTCTCTGTCTGACGCTTTATCTCTGTATAAATACGTAGTTTTCCGTACTTGTCCTATCAATACTTACATATTTATTAGATCCAATGTAAAGATATCATACCTCTCAATCTCAGAGAATGCTAGACTTGCGAATAAAAATTTAAGGTTATCTTAGATTTTTTGATTAAGCGATATATAAAGGACTACAGATCATAAATAGCCAACTGCTTAGTTCACGATCATACCGACGGCTAGCTATTAGTAAACAACTTCCATATATCTGTAGCAGGCATTTAGCATAACAGCAAAAAAAATGTACTCCGGTATGGGATTATGTGAAATTAAGAGCAACAGCTAAAAACAGACATAGGGGGTCTGACATTGCAGATATGAGAGTTGAGAGTGGGCAAAGTCCTTAGTGGTGGCAAAGTTTTAGAGGACAATAAAATACACCGCCTATAGCCAGCATTCAACAGAAATTAGCCAGTGGAAAAAACCGCTGACTGATTTCTGTATTGGATGGTAAGATTTCGGAGTTTTGAGCGATGAATTTTTAGTTAAATTCTTTCTAAATCCCTCGTAGTTAAGGGTTTTTAGAGTCACGAAGCTATCTCAAAAATCCCAACTATTTTGGCTCACTGCGCTGCAGCCACTCCTTATATTTTCGGGTTTCTGCTAGGGCTGGATTAATCCCAAACCAACGACCTTCTTGATCGCGGTATTCAAAGACAAACATACTTCGCAACAAAATTTGAGACTCTTCTTCGCCTGTTACACTTTGTCGGTTGACAACTTGAAACAGTAATTCCCATTCCATGTCATTGATGGCTCCCAAAAGGTCATCGCGATATTCTTGAATGACGCTTTCGAGGCATTCGCGAGAGAAGGGAGGGTCTTCGTGCTGCAAACAGCTATACAAAAGCATCAGTAGATTGCGAACATGACCCCCACTAATCCGACAAAGCCTGTCTAAAGTTTCGGGAGAGTCAAACACCTGGGAAATCAAATCAATGCGTTGATGGGGAGCAACTGCGGGGAAAGCTCTGGCTAATACTAGCTGGCGCAGCAGTGCCATTCCTTCGAGGTGGTCTTCGCCCGATCGCACTTGCACCGGTACCATCGGCATCACCTTGGGCTTGACTCCAAATCGACTGGCGAGGCGGCCGAAGTCGTTGGAAAAAATCAAAGTCAAGGGAATCGTGTAGACAACATGGCAATTGAGTTTTTTCAACTGTTCGCCACGGTCTAAAAACAGGTATTCTGGCTGGGTGCGTCCGCTGGGTTTGAGGGAGGCGTCGAGGCGATCGAGGTTGTCAACGATGACTGCGAGCCCTTTTTTACCTTGCTGCTTGAGTTCGGCGTTAGCTTTGTTGAGGAGTTCTTCGTTGATCGACTGCAAGATGCTGTTGGTGCGGGGTTCGAGATATTGCCTGAGTTGCGATCGCAGTTTGGGAGAGTCTTTAGTTTTAGCAGTCACTCTAGCAATGCCTACAGATAACTCGGCTTCCGCTGACAAATCTATGGGAGTCTGCAAAAATTCTGCCACTTCTGCAAACAGATTTGTAAAATAGCTCGGTCTGAGTTTGATTTTAGCCGATTCCATAGTTTCGCTGACTTGGCGCGCAATGCTCAGCAAAATATCGCTGATATCTACATCCCCCATGTCTAAGTCTTGGGAAGACTCGAAGTAGACGACGCAAAAACCCTCTTGCTCTAACTCAGCTTTTAGTCGAAACAATTCCGTAGATTTGCCACACCCGATATGCCCTGTAAATAGCTGACAGGTTGGCTCATTGGGGGAGATGCGGGTAATGGTTCGCTGTAAAGATTCAATGATTTTGCCGCCACGCACGGAACCAAAATCAATGTAGTATTGATAATCCCCTGGGTCTCCCGCAACAAGGGTCTTGCTGGGGTTGCAGGCTTTATAGAATCTGTCTAATTCGAGTGCGATCACAATTGAAGCCGAATAAAAGTTAAAAAGTTAATCGAAAGTCTAAACTTTCTTTACTTGAGTTTAGTTTGATTTGTAACCTTTTGCCCTGTGGGGTAATGCCCTAAATACCCAAAGAACCTTGATCTGGTAAGGGGTTTTCCCGGCGCTGGAATTGGGAATTTTTAATTAATAATTTTTTATTACTTAGCGGGATCAGTGATATTACTGGTATTGGCAGGAGTATGGGTAAATTTGCGGATATCTGGTTAAATGGTAGGGGAAAACAGGGTTCGAGAGAGAAAGATTAAACAGTTTTGAATTTGTGCTAATCGTTAATTACTATATTGTCAAGAGGTAGATGGCTAGTTTTGGAGCGGTTTCTCAAACAGAGTTAGGGCGCAGGCGCCAAAAGTTGCGGCAGCAGAGGCGCGCTCGATTGGCGGCTGTGGTGTGGCAAATGCTGGCAGCGAGCGCAATGGCTGGAGGTTTGCTGTGGTGGATTGCTCAGCCGGCTTGGTTAATTGCCCGATCGGAACAAGTGAAGGTGGAGGGCAATCAGTGGCTATCGGATAAGGCGGTGCGGTCTTTGGTGCCGCTGTCTTACCCGCAGTCGCTGTGGGGGATTCAACCGCAGGCGCTGGCCGAAAAGCTGGAGTCAACGGGGCCGATCGCTAAAGCGAAGGTGACTCGTAACTTGTTTCCGCCGAGTTTGACTATAGAAGTGGCAGAACGCCTGCCGGTGGCGGTGGCGCAGCCGACGGCGGTGTTGAGATCGAACAGTGATAAGGAAAAAGTGGGGTGGCTGGACGCTCGCGGAGGTTGGATGCCGTCGGATAGTTATACTGCTGTACGATCGCAGAATAGTTCGATCGGGCCCGGCAGCATTCCGGGAACGCAGGCTCAGCGTTCTTTGCCCACTTTAAAAGTCATCGGGCCTTTGGAACAGTATCGCGCCTCTTGGCCGAAGTTTTACCAAGGACTCAGTGGCTTGACGGTGAAAGTTTTTGAGATTAATTGGCAAAACCCGAACAACTTGATCTTGAAAACAGAGATCGGTACCGTACACTTAGGGCCGTACAGTTCCAAGACTGCGGAGCAACTTAAGGTTTTAGACCGAATGCGACAATTGCCAAAACAGCTAGATTCAAGCAAAATAGCCTACATTGACTTGAAAAATCCTGCTTCGCCGATCGTCCATTTGCCACAACTCCCCGGCAGTTTGGATTCGGACTTAATTGCTAAATAGTTTGCTAAACTTATCTAAAGTTGATTGTTGAGAGGAAGTTCCATGTTTGCCGTCAAGCGAGCGCTCAAATTGAATAATAGGGAAGCAACCTTGATGGCAAAACACGCAGGATTCCGGCGTGTAGTATTTAACATGGGATTGAGCTTGCGAGTCCAAATGTACGGTGAGGGCAATTTTTCAGACTCAAAGGTCATCAACGAAGTCAAGAAAGTTCTCACCAACCACGTCAAGAAACAACCTGAATGCGCTTGGATGAACCAGTTGTCTTCTCGTGTTTACCAAAACGCTTTGATTGACTTGAAAGATGCGTTCAGTCGGTATCGCTTGGGAAAAGCCGATCATCCGAAATTTGCCAGCCGCCGGGATGGGCAATCATTCACGGTTGATTCGTCTAATGGAAAAGTTTTACTAACTGCTGGCAACACCATTAAGATTCCCACGCAGGGAACTTTTCGACTTCACGAGCCACTGGAATGCGGTTTTGTCTCTCAAACTTTTACCATTTCACAAGAAGGAAATCGCTGGTTCGTCTCTTTCTGTGTTGATGCGGAACTTTTACCAATTCAACAACCCGAAAGCTCTGTAGGGATTGACGTGGGTATTAAATATTTTGCTACCCTGTCAAACAGTCAAGTGTTTGATGCACCAAAGCCATTAAAGCAAGCGAAAACCAAGCTTGCACGGTTGCAGCGCAAGGCATCAAGACAAATAAAAGCCTCAAACAATCAGCGCAAAACTTACAACAAGCTCGGCAGACTTCACGCACGAATAGCTTGCATTCGCAAAGATTTCCTTCAAAAGTTAACGACTTATTTAGCTAAAACTTTCAAGTCAATCAATATAGAAGACTTGAACGTAAGCGGAATAATGGCAAATCACAAGTTGGCTGGGGCAATATCCGACTTAGGGTTTTACGAATTCAGGCGGCAGCTAAATTATAAGTGCAAAATGTATGGAGCGAATTTAGTGCTGGTGGATCGATGGTTCCCCAGTTCTAAGACTTGTGCGAATTGCGGGCATAAAAAAGATATGCCACTAAGCGTTCGGACTTATGATTGTCCTGCTTGTGGCTCCTCAATAGATCGCGATCTCAATGCCAGTTTAAATATTTTAAATTGGGAACCCAAGGCTATTGGGGGATAGCCTGCTTATCTTGGGATGGCCGACCACCCAACAGCGCAGGAAGTCAACTCCGAATTGCGGCTAAAGGTGGCTTTAGCAAAGTTTGGGTAAGTTTGACAAAGCAGAGTTCCACTCCCGCACCCACTCGCGCCCAGAATTGATCCTCTGTCAACAGAAGGTAGAAGGTATCGATCGATAGGCAGAATTTTTGCCCATCAGGATCGATAGGGCTTGAAATCAGCACAGTTTTTGGATAGCGCCCCGCGTCTGGGCCTAGTATCCATTTTTTTTCCTTCTGACGCAGCTTACAATTGCCTTAATCCGGTCAAGTACCTTGATGGCGTCAAGCGAGGTCTAGGCTAGCGAGGTCGGCAAAATCCGAGATTGCTAACATTAAGCATCGATCTGTGTTAGTTTTTCGCGCAACTTAGCCTATAGTTGATTGTGAATTGGCGTTTAGTTAACAAGCTCTAATCTACCATCCCCGACTCTAATGAAGCTTAATAATAGACAGGGGTCTGACCAAGACAGTCCCCCTTCGGAAGAAGTAAAAAATTTTCCGGTGGCTGCAGATTCCGCCAATCCCTTTAGACGCAAGTCTGGTTATGTAAATGTAGATAGTATTGATATCGATCCTATGGTCAATCCCAAAGACATAATGCCCAGCAGTGCCGCCAAAATCAAAGTAATTGGCGTCGGCGGTGGTGGGGGCAACGCCGTTAACCGGATGATTGCCAGCGAGGTTTCTGGTGTCGAGTTTTGGTGTGTGAATACAGATTCCCAAGCTCTGGTTCTCTCAAATGCTCCGAAACGCTTGCAAGTCGGACAGAAGTTGACGCGCGGTTTGGGGGCCGGGGGCAATCCGGCGATCGGTCAAAAGGCTGCGGAGGAATCCCGCGATGAAGTTGCTAATGCTCTGAATCATGCGGATTTGGTATTTATCACAGCCGGCATGGGCGGCGGTACGGGCACGGGCGCGGCTCCGATCGTGGCTGAGGTCGCTAAGGAAATGGGCGCCTTAACTGTGGGCATAGTAACGCGGCCTTTTACGTTTGAGGGACGGCGGCGCACCAGCCAAGCTGAGGAAGGAATCGCGGCTTTGCAAACTCGGGTGGATACGCTGATCGTAATTCCTAACGACAAGCTGCTGTCTGTGATTTCCGAACAAATGCCTGTACAAGAGGCTTTTCGAGTTGCTGACGATATCCTGCGCCAAGGGGTTCAGGGTATTTCTGACATTATTACTATTCCCGGTTTGGTGAATGTTGACTTTGCTGACGTGCGGGCAGTAATGGCGGATGCGGGTTCGGCTTTGATGGGCATTGGCGTGGGTTCTGGCAAGTCGCGGGCTAGGGAGGCGGCGATGCAGGCTATTTCTTCGCCTCTGCTGGAAGCTTCGTCTATTGAGGGCGCTAGAGGTGTGGTGTTTAACATCACTGGCGGTACTGACATGACGCTGCACGAGGTGAATGCGGCGGCTGAGACGATTTACGAGGTTGTCGATCCGAATGCCAATATTATTTTTGGAGCGGTGATTGACGAGCGGCTTCAGGGCGAAATTAAGATTACTGTGATCGCTACTGGTTTTTCGGGGGAAGTTCCGGCGCCTCCGACTCCGGGGCGGACGCAAAATGTTAATGCTCCTTGGCGGGCTGCAACTGTGCCGGTGACTCCTGCTCAACAGACGCCCGATCCGAAAGCGAAACCGCCGCAGGATTTGGGATTGGATATTCCTGAGTTTTTGCGTAACCGTCGTCCGCCAAGATGATTTTAGATTTTAGATTTTAGATTTTAGATTGGGGATTTGGCGATTTTGGATTTGAGATTTGGGATTTGGCGATTGGGGATTTGGCATTGAATCTCCAATCTCCCATCTAAAAAATCGAAAATATCGAGCATCTAAAATCTAAAATCTAAAAAATCTAAAATCTAAAATCTAAAATCTAAAATCTCCAGGGTTTGCCCCGGTTCGGGTTCGAGGAGTTGGGTGGAGAGGCCGGATTTTGCTAGTAAATCGCGAAATTCGGGGATGCTGCCGATCGATCGCACTAACATTGGTAAAATGCCTGTGGCTCGGATGTCTCCCGCCGCTGTAGGCAGGAAAAACCGAGGTTTGAGAGTTTGGGCGAGGCTGAGGGCTTCCGAAGGGCCGATGATGACTTGTCCGAGGAATGGGAAGATTTGACCGATGACTGGGGCGATCGCTACGTCTACTGTGTCTATTTTCTGTTTAACTTTTTCTAATGGTGGCAGGTGCGGTTCGTAATAAAGTGTCTCGCCGCTGCTTAAATCTTTTAGCAAATAGCCGTTTTCTTCTTGTCCGGGCCCGATTTCGGCTCCGGGTACGGCGGTAATTTGTAATTTTTCTTGATAATTAAATTCTTGCCAATTTGCTAAAGATGTGATATTGGTGTAGCCTAAACTGCTGAGGACTTTGGCGGCGGTGGGTGAGGCGATCGCGGGAATTGTGCGATCGAGCTGTTCGAGTGTTGGCCTGTGACAGTGGTCGTCTAATCCTTGGGAAATCAGGATGAGGTCGATCGGCGGTAAGGTGCTGGGAGTGAAGGCGACAGGGGTGTTGTGGTAGGCGGTGAACAGCCAGGGTTGACCGTAAAATACGAGGGGATCGATTAGCCAGGGATCGACGAGGATGGTTTGGCCTGCGATGTGGAAGATCCAAGAGTTGAGGTCGATTCGGGTGATTTTCACAGGGGTTTGCAATAATTCTTTACAATTGGTTTAATCATAGCTAATTTTGTTTGGGGAATTTAACCCTTCGGAAGCACAGGCGGGACGCCCGTGGCACGGGGAAGCACAGGCGGGACGCCCGTGGCACGGGGAAGCACAGGCGGGACGCCCGTGCCACGGAAGCACAGGGGGGACGCCCGTGGCACGGGAAGTACAGGCGGGACGCCCGTGGCACGGGAAGCACAGGCGGGACGCCCGTGGCACGCGGAAGCACAGGCGGGACGCCCGTGGCACGGGAAGCACAGGCGGGACGCCCGTGGCACGGGAAGCACAGGCGGGACGCCCGTGCCACAGATATGATTGGGATTTGTCTGGTTCAAGTTGGCGTTTATCTGGGGTGGAAGAAGATGATTAAATCGAGGATTCCTGTGGCTTTGACTGTGGCTGGTTCTGATAGTGGCGGTGGGGCTGGGATTCAGGCGGATTTGCGGACTTTTGCGTTTCACTGCGTGCACGGTACGAGTGCTTTGACTTGCGTGACGGCTCAAAATACTTTGGGGGTGACGCGGGTGGATGCTTTGTCTGCGGAGGCTGTGGCGGCTCAAATTGAGGCGGTGGTTGGGGATATTGGGGTGCACGCTGTGAAAACTGGGATGCTGCTGAATCGGGAAATTATGGCGGCGGTGGCTTCACAGGTGGAAGCTTTGGGAATAGGGAATTTGGTTGTCGATCCGGTGATGGTTTCACGATCGGGCGATCGATTGATTGATGACGGGGCGATCGCATTTTTGCGCGATGTTTTGATCCCAATGGCTGCTGTCGTGACTCCCAACCGGTTTGAGGCTCAGATTTTGAGCGGTTTGCAGATTGTTTCTCTAGACGATATGCGATCGGCGGCGCAGCAGATTTATCGTTTGGGCGCAAAGGCTGTTTTGGTGAAAGGCGGCGGGATGGCGGGAGATTTGCGGGGGATTGATGTTTGGTTTGATGGTACGCGCTTGGATGTGTTGAAGACTGAGAATGTTGATACTGGGAATACTCACGGGACTGGTTGTACTTTGAGTGCTGCGATCGCTGCTAATTTAGCTTTGGGGAAAGATTTGTTTACGGCGGTGACATTAGCTAAGAATTATGTTACTACTGCTCTCAAATATGCTTTGGATATTGGGGAAGGCCAAGGGCCAGTAGGGCATTTTTTCCCCCTGTTACAGAAGTAATAAGTTATTTGTTACTTGTTGGAGTCTGCTAATAATATCAAATCCACGATTCATCGAAATTATTCCTCTCTCTCTTCTCTTCCTCTGTGTTCTCTGCGTACTCTGCGGTTAAATCATTCCGATCCAACCGGAATTGATATAACCAATCACATGAGTGAACCGCCAACTGTCAAAAATCAGTTAATTTCTTAATTTTTCAGGCGAAAGAGCGATCGCCACCAAGTCTTCGATTTTCTTAATATTCGGATCGCCGGCCAAATAACCAATTCCTCGGTGCAAGTGCAGGCGAAACTGTTTCGCTAGAGTTTCTTTTTCTGTGCCTAAATTGTCTTGGTGACAGCGCTGCTTGAGGGCCATTATCAGGATATCAGCCATGTCGCCGCCGAAGACATCCCAGCTTAATTCGACGTTGCTGTCGCTGGGAATTGGTACTGGCGATGGGATGCTGGGTTCGGCGAGCGATCGGCAAAATCCCCACCTGCATAGAATATTCCACTGATCGATTTTGGTCGATCGTTTCAGTTTTGATAGTTGGTCTTTGCCTGTTTGGGAGAGGCGGATGCGATCGAGTGGTGGTTCCATGAGTTTGAGATTTTTTGGTATATTGTAAACAGTGTTAATGTTGGGGAAGCAAAGCCTCTAGATAACCCGAAATAATTAACATTTTTTTACACGGCGCGACTTGATTAAATCGGTTTTTTTTGGTATTCTTATTTTAGTAGGATTTATCCTTAATAATGGGATGGTGGCAAAAATAAAATTTTCGCAACCATCCCATTATGATATATATACTACCGCAACTCCCCAGCAAAGTCAAGGGGGTTGCGGCTATTTTTTTGCGCGAATTTTTAGTCCCAAAAATAACCAGTTTCGACGGTGGTTTGGTGTTTGGCGGAGTCGTATTTGAGGAGGTAGCTGTGGGCGATCGCCTCCAATTCTTGCAGCTTATCATATTCTACTTTTCTAATTTCCGTGTCGGTAGAAAGCAGGATGACTTGGTGGCTGGCCGAGGGGAAATATCGTTCGACTAGGTTGTTTCTGTGGGAGGAGTCGAGGCGGCCCAAGGGAGTGTCGATCGCCACTGGCAATTGTCTCCCGGATACTCGGGCTAATCCCCACAAAAAGGCGATCGCCAGCAATTGTTTTTCCCCCGCTGAAAGTCGGTGTTTGGGTACCGGTTTGCCTTCTGGATCGTAAATGGAGAGGCTAAATGTTTGAGTGTCGATCGCAACTCTGTGCACGAGGTCGGTTTTGTGCAACAGGTAGCGGAAACAGTCGGTAATTTCTATTTCGAGTTTGTTGAGTTTTTTGAGGGTGAGTTTTTCTTTAAAGAGTTTGAGGGTGGCTTGGGCTTTGGCGATCGAAGCAATGACGTGTTGGCTGTTTCTGATGGTGATGTATTCGCTGCTGTAGCTTTCTAGTTCTTTTTGGTTTTTGGCTAATTCTCTCTCTAATTCATCGACTCGGCGGTTGGCTGATTCGCAGGCTGCGGATGCGATAGCGACTGCTTTTTGGGCTTTCCTGACTTCTTCTTCTAGTTTTTCGTAGGCTTCGGGGGAAGCGGCGGCTGCTAGTTGTCTGTCTGTAAAGTCGATTTCTGCTTCGATGTTTTTGATTTCTTCTATTTGGTCGCGCGCTAGAATTTGCTGGGCTTTGATTTGGTAGCTAAGGAGGTTTTCTAGTTGCTGGATGCTGTTGTTGTCGGCGTTCATCCAGGGCGGCGCGTCTGTTCCGGCTTGCTGTTCGAGTTCTTGGTTTTCTTGGCGGATGAAGTCTTGAATTTTATCTAGCTGCTGGGGATTTAACGAGATTTCGGCGATATAGTTTAGAAGGCGATCGCTTCTTTGTTTAATAACATTTTGGGCAATCTTTGCTTGCTGCTGGCTGTCTTCTGTTTCTGCTTGAATTTTTGCTTCACTTAGCAAGGGCGAAATTAGGGCTAGTGGTAGCGTATTTGATGCCAATTCCATCATGGATTGACGGTTTTTTTCTGCCTGATTTCTGTAGTCGTTTAGCTGTCTGTCTAGTTGACTGCGATCGGCGGCAATTTTCCCGCCTTCATAGATAAACTTTTCTGATGCTTGTTGCTGATTTTTTTGAGCTTTATCTAACTCGTTTTTAAAGCTGGCTTGTTCTTGCTTAGCTGAGTCTATTTCATCAGTAATTTTCTTAAAATTTTCTTCGATTTTCTCTAAAGCAGCCAAGTCTTTTTTACCAGCAATTTCTTTCCGCTTGCGACCTGCTAATATTTCTAAATCGACGGCGAGGCGTTCTGCAAGTTCCAAACCTAAAAGAGATTTAATCGCCCCGACGACAAACTCCGGCGGTGTTTCGAGTTCGGCGAGTTCTTTTACTTGTTCGCCGTCAAAGAGAAATAGGTTGGATATTCCGACGGGCAAAAGGGTTTCGATGTATTCGTCCCAGGTGTTAGTAATTGCTTTGTCTGACCACCAATCGCTGACTATTTCGCTGTATATGAGAATGCTTAAGTTATCTTTGATATCGCCTTTTTTCCAGTATCTAACTATTTTGAATTGAGCTAATTTGTCGTCTTGGACTTGTTCAAATGTTAGTTCGACGCGGGTATCTTCTAATGGGGGAGTGTGGCGGTTGACGCATTGATTGAGAAAGTCGCTGTAGCTTAAATTGCCTCTGGTGGAACATTGGGCGCGGCCACCGTAGAGGGCGAGGCGAATGGCGTCCATGAGGGTGGTTTTGCCGCCGCCATTCATGCCGCCAAATAGGATAACTGGGCAGGGATTTCCGTCTTTTTCGGGGCGGAGATTGATGGTTTGGGTGCCGGAATATGGGCCGAAGTTTTTGAGGACGAGTTCGAGGAATTGCATTGTAGATGTAGATGTTGTTGGTTGGTGGGGGCGGTTAGCAGCGGATTTGGTCGCGGATTTAGCGGATGGGTGGTTGGTGGGGCGGCGGTTAGCAGCGGATTTTGTAGCGGATTTAACGGATGGGTGGTTGGTGGGGCGGCGGTTAGCAGCGGATTTGGTCGCGGATTTAGCGGATGGGTGGTTGGTGGGGCGGCGGTTAGTGGCAGATTTTGTAGCGGATTTAGCGGATGGGTGGTTGGTGGGGCGGCGGTTAGTGGCAGATTTGGTGATCTCCCACTAATCATCCGTTACATCCGTTACATCCGTTACATCCGTTACAAAATCCGCTGCTAACCGCCCCCTCCCTTGCTACCAATCAATTACATCGGTTGAATCTTCCTCTTCGTTTTGGGACTGAATGTTGGGAGGTAATGGGAGTTCGTCATCTGTTTCTTCATAGGTTCCTGCACTTCCTCTTGTCCAACCTCTGCCACTTGTTTTCGGCTTCCACAAGTATGGTTGAATGTGTTTCTGCCAACCTTGTACGGATTTTGGTGGGAGGATGCGGTGGTATTCTAATTTACTGCGTCCAAAGTTTATAAATAAACCTACTTGTGCTCCTGTAGCTGCTAAGTAAGCTATTATTTGAGCTTTATCTTTATCGGTCATTGGATAATTCACGGCTTTATCTTCTACTACAATACATTCATTCACCCAATGGTCTAGATAGAGAATTCCCATCCAAACTTGACCGTCATAAATTTGTCGGGGATATTCCATTTCTGTTGTAATACTGGATTTCAGCATTTCTGCATCAAATGCTCTTTGGTAATGTTTTTCTCTTAAACCTTTTTGTGTCCTCCGGTGTACTCTCATTGCACAGCCGATGATGCTGTATGTAAGATCCTGATGGGGAATATTAGGGTCAAGCATGGTCGTAAAAATTGTGTAATTTAAACGATGGTGGTTTGTTAATGCTGCGGTTAGTTGAAAAACCCTTATATGCGATCGCTCGGCGGGGTGGCTGTCAACAAGTTTGGGTTTAACCGCAGGCTAGCGCGTGCTAATCGCTAGGTTTTTCCTCTCCTACATCGGGAGTAGAATATTTAATATCCGCCCAAGATAGCTGTCTGCTTTGATTGCTGTTGCTTTCGAGTTCTTCTTTAAGTTTGGCAATATCAACGGTATCGTTTTTGGCGGAACTGTTGGTTTGGGCGATCGCATCTTTGACTTGTTGAATATTCTCAGTTGGATTTGCCTTAACATCCTCAACGGCTTTTTTTAAATTCCGTTGATAGTGGGCGTTGCCAATTGCTTCTTCCTTCGATCGCGAACTGGTTTCAAAGCATTTGTCCAAATCGGCGTAAATGCCTGTACGGCGGGGCTTCGTGTAGTATTGGCGTTCTGTATCAAGGAGTTTGGCCATCAATTCGAGGTGCATTTTGTCCTCGCTGCAAATCTCTTCGATCGCAGTCCATTCATCGCTACCGAGGAGTTTTCTTTCGGCGGCGGGACGGGAATCTTCAAAAGGTTCGCCCGTGACTTCTTCGTAAATACGGGGCAAAGAGTCGTCAAATTCATGCTTTTCTTCCAGCCAAATTCGGCGGATTTCGCTAAGTTCTTCTGGGGTAATTAAGGTGATATCGCGCATTTCTAGGGGTGCGGTTTTGCGGACGTGGGTTTGTGCTTCCAGGACTCGTCTCAGCCAGTGTTCTCGCCAGAATTTGGTGTAGGGCCCTGGGATGGGTTCGACGGAGGTTGTGTCGTCGCCCATGTTGCGTTCAAACAGTTCTACTCTACCGTAGATGCGGCGGAAGTCTCTTTTTGGGCGATCGTCTTTTATGTCTAATTCGTTGCGAATATCGAGCAGAGGTTGCATCCATTCTTTTTCCTCATCGTTTTGAATCATTGCCTCCATAGATTTGTCTTGGCTTACCATTGTGCAAACCCAGCAACCAAAGCGAGAACTGCCGCAGCTAGGTGTAGACGTATCGACAACTAAAGGACATTCATTGTCTGCTGTTGCGCCTCGATACATGGTAAATAAATCTTTGTTGCTATTTTCCCAAGGATTAGGCCACTGATTCAGATAAATCCAGACTTCATCAGTTCGCCAATCTTCTATCGGACTATAAATTAGGGAATTAGGCAGACTAGGACTCTGATAAAGCAGAGATTTAATGGAACTAGATTTATCATTTAGACGGTCACTCATGCGACCTATTTCATGTTTCTCCATTGAAACAGCGCGTTTAATGCTTTCAGCTTTGCGAGTACCCAATATAAGAATTACTTCTCCATTGATTCTCACCATATCACGAACAAACCGATTAGAAGGAAGGATTTTCAGGCGTTCAGTACACCAGCGAAATCCATGTCTCGGTGCTGGGTAGCCTTTTCCCATCAAGTTGACCCAGAAAGTATCTTTGACATCTGGATAAAGCATATGAGGCTCTATTGGGAGCTGCTGCTTTATAGCCGCAGACTTCATCTGTTTTAATGACTGACGTACCCAAGTAGAAACTATCGGGTTCTCTACCAGTGTATCTGTGGTAATTACATAAATTTTTTTCGTCCTTTTTTCAGGTGGTAATTCTGCTATTGCATACCAGATAAGCTGCACTACCGCAGTGCTGTCTTTCCCACCGGAATATCCTAAAACCCAAGGTAGATCATCTAAACAATATAAATCTCTAATTTCTTGACTTAATTTTTTTATTTCTTCCACTAAGTCCCTAACGGTACGGGGTGGAAAAAGTGGTAGCATTGTTTCTGTCATGTCTTCAACCTCAGTTACTTTATTAAGCTCTAAATACATTCCGCCGATGCCATTCTAGCGATTCAAGTCTTGGTAAATCTTGGTCGGAAGTGGGCAGGAGAATAGTTTCACTATGAAAATCTTTCATACATCTGGCATTGGGGGATTCCTCTTCTAAGTCATTAGCGACGATAATTCTGTAATTATCATCTATAGCAAACCAACCCTGGTCAAAAGCCCAATGATGATTTTTGCACAATGATATCCCATTATTAATTTGATTATCATAAAACTTTGAAAATGGCTTAATATGTGAGCCATCTACAATATTTTGAGTGAGATTTCTGATAACTTTCAATCGACAAAATGCACACTTGTAATCATATGTATGTACTACTGCTTTCCTGAAAAAAGCATTTCTAACAGCAGATTTTGTTAAATAAAATCTCGGTTCTCCGTCAGAAACTTCGGCTGTCGCCGACATTTCTCTTTCTGTGTGACTAACATTTTCAAACTCTTGATTGACCTGCAAAATCTCTCCAATATCGTCTCTATTTGATGAAAACCATTTAGCAATCAGTGTATCTATTAATTCCGCTCTAGAATTTTGGTCTTGGAGTAAATCGAATAATTCATTATCCCAACTACCGTATTCTACAGCTTCTCTTAGCTTGTTAGTTGTTTTAGGCTTTGAACCGTTAAATCCCGATTTCAATGTTTTATGCCAGAATCCATCACCTTCCAAATGCCAAAATGGATAGTACAAACCACGATTGTGAGAGTCAGAACCTAAAATTTCCCAATACTTGTTAAATGTTTTAACCAAGGCGTCCGAAACATAAATTCGATTTTCCCTAATTATTCCTTGAGCAATTAGATCGATGATTGACAATAGTAATATTGGCTTATGATTAGCTTGGCCACGTTGGCGTGTGTTATTTACATTAAGAGCTGCAAAACGTTGGCGATAGTATGCTAAATTCTTATTTTCGGACTCTTCTCCTGTAGTCATTTTCTCCTCCCGCTAGGATTAAATAAAATCCGACCTGAAATTTTACACTCTTGTCAACAAAAAGTTAACCGCAGGCAAAACCATAACCCAGAAACTAGACAATTTAAGCAGTGTCAGCAGACTAAAAAGTAATTTTATAGCCTAGACAGGAGATAATTATATCACTGTCCGCGTGCATCTGCGGTTAAAAAAATCATCTCTCACCCCCCCAGATCAAATATGTCCTACAGCGACTTCAAAACGATCGACCAAGCCGTCTCAACCCTGGATCTAACCGTTGAAGACATTCCCCACTTATTCAGCCAAATTACCCGCCTCGCACCTTCAGAACGCCTCAAAGAAACTCTAGACGAAGCTTTAGACTTAGCCTCAAGTATCAGCACCGAAAAAGCTCGATCGGAATTAATCATCACTCCCATTCTACTCGAAATACGGCGCACTTTCAACAACAAAATTGGCTATTTTTCCGGCAACACATTTAACGTAGAAGAGAGCAAAGGATTAACCGGGGCTTGTGACTTTCTCCTCAGTGCGTCCAGCAATCAATCATTAGTTACAGCCCCAGTCTTGACATTAGTCGAAGCAAAAGACAACGATATTAGAATAGGATTGGGACAGTGTGCCGCTCAGATGGCAGCAGCTCAAATATTTAATGCCCGCAAAGGGCAAGAACAATCTGGGATTTATGGAGCAGTTTCAACGGGTACAAACTGGAAATTCCTAATTTTAGAAAATCAGTTGTTAAAAATTGATTTGACTGAATATTTTATTACTCAGCTAGACCAAATATTGGGTATTCTTGCAGAACCATTCAGACGCTATTTTAATTAGCCTAGTTTTTGGAGGCATTTTGGCGCTGCAATTACAAACCCAGGTGGCACGGGCGTCCCGCCTGTGCTGTATCTGCGGTTTCCAAACCCAACCGATTTTTCAAATATTCAGTCATCCAACTAACACTCGCCCTCGATCGCGAAATTCCCCCTTTCAACACAATCCCATTCTCCCAATCAGGATTAGAAATCGACCAATCAACCTGCTGCAAAAGGCTCAAACGTTCCTCCCAACTCTCAGGAAAAACCGACAGCAAAGCCGCCCCAACTTCCCCCAAACTCTCAAGCACAACACTGTGACAGTGCACGCAATCCCGGCGCATTTCCCCCGCCGCAACTTGCTTGTGCAGAACTAATTGCCAATCTGGAATAAAACTGCAAACCGCATTCCAATAACTAACCGCCAGTTGTATTTTTTGAGCGAGTTCTTCCTCTTTCTGTTCTTTTTTGGTGCGAGAACCAGAGAGTTTTGCCTGTTCGCTGCCGTGAATATTAGACAGCAAAGCCATAATAGCACGATCGATCGCACTCAGCGTAAACAATTTGTGCGATCGCCCGTTCAAACTCCCCCTCTCCATCTCAGTCAAACACCGGAAAACCTCAACCTGCTTAACAACAGCCTTCACCACAAAAGCGCGATCGTCCCGGTGGTTGTAAAGTACACTTAGCGACGCCTCCAAAGGAACTTGAAAATTATTCAAATCAGCAAACATCTGCTGCGATTTTTCCAACCCAATATCGAGAAACAAAATCAGCGCCACCGTCTCATATCCCAACTGCGGATTTTCCCTCAATGCCATCTCAAAAGCCGCCCGCCGATGCTGTCCGTCATTAATAGTAAACTTAGCATCCATCGGCACCCGCAAGCGACCAATTTTTCGTTCTTCGGCCTCATTTCCCACTGCTTCAAAAGTAATATCCGCATCAATCGAAGCAGCAATTGCCCCACAAGTATAATTTGTAGAATTCTTGACAAAATAATCAGCTATTTCGGGAATCCTAGCTTTGTTAAGCGCCCGTTTCGCCCGCATAGACGGCGGCAAATCTTCAGATTCAAAGGGAAACAATTTCGGCAAAAAACGCACCGGACACATCGACACGTAATATTCGCGGCCCGCTTGAATTCCCCGGATGACCGGCAAAATGTATTCAAAGGAAGGAGTAGACATATTTTTTTGTGAAACCGCAGATACACGCCAACTTTCTGCAGATGAATAACTCTTATCTGCGTCTATCTGCGTTCATCTGCGGTTTAAATAAATAAATGCTTGACATCGTGCAATAAATATGGTATTGCGTCTGGGACAGTTCCCCGACAACTCAAGTATTTCACAAAACTTTTTAAAAAACAATAGTTGACATAGAATTTAACCCATGATATTTTTGAAAAAATAGCCTAATTATCTAAAAACCGCCGATGACTACCAACCCAGCGGATGACCTCGCTAGTAAAATTTTAGAAAAAGAAAATAGCGACAGACAGGAAATCGCACTTTTATTAGATAATTATTTAGGAAAGGACGATCGCATTTTCGTACAAAAAACCCAGATGGGAAATAGCGAAGCATACATCGGTTCAGTCACCCTAGAATGGTTAGACTCTCGCGTCCGTTTCGCATCGCAAATGCCGCTTTTCCGCCAAAAATTCGACCTCCAAACCAACAACATCGTCCGCGACGACGAAACCATTGACGAAATTATCCAGCGTCCCTTAGATTGGTCGCGCCAAGCCGCCCTCACTCAATATTTAGCAGCCAGAAAATCGCACAAATTCCCCGCAGTTTTAGTAGTCGTCAGTCCCCCGTGGGTAGATAATCCTCTAGCCGAGGAATGGGATAAAAATGGCGTAGCAACCAAATCGGCGACTGAATTTACATCCTTTGATAAAAACGAGAACTTAGGGCTTTTGAATGTATCTCAAAAAGTCTCAATTTTTGCCTTAGACGGCCAGCATCGGCTGATGGGAGTTCAAGGTTTAATGAGTTTAATTAAAACCGGAATCCTGCAAAGATACAACAAAAATAAAAAACCTGTCGGCGCTGCAATAACTCTGGAAGATTTAGCAGAAGAGTATCAAATCGACCCCGAAACAGTGTATAAATTAGCTCACGAAAAAATCGGGATTGAGTTTATCCCGGCGGCGGTAGCGGGGGAAACGCGACAGCAAGCACAACGGCGCGTGCGATCGATCTTTGTGCACGTTAACCTAATGGCGGTAACGCTAAGTCAGGGTCAGCTAGCATTATTGAACGAGGACAACGGATTTGCGATCGCGGCCCGAAAAATTGCCGTCACCCATCCCTTATTAAAAGAACAAGATGACAGAAACCCCCGCGTCAATTGGGACAGCGCGACAGTCGCAGCAAAATCAACTGTGTTAACTACATTGCAAGCGCTGCAAGATATGTCCGAACGGTATTTAGAATACAAATTCCCCCATTGGAAGCCGGAACGAAAAGGTTTAATTCCCATGCGTCCCGAAGATGAAGAACTGAAAGAGGGAATTGAAGAGTTTAAAAAATTGTTCGATCATTTAGCAACTTTACCCAGCTATCAAAGAATAGAAAGCGGCGAAGAAACGGCTGAATTGCGCCGATTTAGTTTTGAAAAGCCTGGGGGCGAGGGAAATATTTTGTTCCGTCCAGTCGGTCAAGTTGCTTTAGCTAATGCTTTGGGAATTCTAGTATTTAGAAAGAAACTTTCCCTGAAATCTATTTTCGACAAACTCCGCAGGTACGATGTGGATGAAGGATTTAGCCACATGGACAATCCTGAGTCTGCCTGGTACGGGATTTTGTACGATCCGAACAAAAAGCGAGTGCTAGTTTCTGGAAAGGATTTAGCAACGAAGTTAATTGTATATTTGGTGGGGGGAATTCAGGACGATATGGAGCGAGCTCATTTGCGGCAAGCGTTAGCGGAAGCGAGGACTTTTGAGGATAAAGCTATTAGTTTTAACGGCCGATTTGTGCAGCCGCAAGAGGTAGGATTGCCGCCGGTGCTTAGCTAAGTTTTTCTTGGATCAAGTATGATGAAATACAGGATACGGCACTGCCGTATCCCTAGCTTCATTCAAGTGCTGCGATTTCTTGCAACTTCTAACTTGCGGCGAATTGCGGCTTGAACTTTCTCATCAAAATCTGGATCGCCGGGACTTGCAATAATCCTCAGCGGATGCTGATTGATTCTATCTAAATATGCCTGAAAAGCGGCTCGATTTCCACGATGTTTAAGAAAATACTGTTTCAATTCAGTATTCGACATGGCGTTATAGTTAACTTGGCTCATCAGCAAACTCCCCATTGGGTAAAATTTGGAACTCAAGCTCTTCATCGTACCCAGCCAATATGTATACGTTACGAGTGCGATCGTCAACACAAATCAGATGTATAGGCTGAAGCATCGTGTAGTTGAAATACTCACCGGTCTTAAGACGCGGTGATTCTTGACGCTTCATCGGGTTCTGCTAACCGTTGCTAGTCTGACAATCCCTCAGCGCCCGTTTTGAGTCGTGGCGATTCCCCATCCCGACTTTTTGTATCATTCTTGAAGCATTTTGATCTCTATCCTGCTCAATACCACAACTCAAACAAAGCACTGAACGAACAGACAAATCAATCTTGCCCCATTTAAAGCCACAGTCCGCACAAACTTGGCTAGTAGGCTCCCACCTACTAATCACTTGAAACTCTCTCCCAAACTTTTCGGACTTAGCCTCACAGAGAGTTCTAAACTCCCTCCATCCTTGCTGACTAATTGCTCTTGAGAGTTTCCGGTTTTTCACCATACCTGATACGTTCAAATCTTCCAAAATGATCACTTGGTTTTCGTTGACCACTTTGGTTGACAATTTTTGCAGGAAATCTTTACGGGTATCGGCAATGCGGTTGTGCAACTTAGCAATACTGATTCGTGTTACGTTTCTCCTTTTAGAGTCTTTCGGCTGGCGGGCTAATTTACGTTGAAGTTTCCGAATTTTCCGATCTAACTTTTTGTAATTAGGACTTTCAGCACTCTCGCCATTACTCATCACTGCAAAAGTTTTTATTCCCAGATCGATTCCGATACTTGGATTTTTGGCCTCAGAATGAATGGGTTCAATTTCTACCACGAAACTAAGAAAATAACGATTTGCACAATCTTTGATTACTGTGACCGAACTAGGTTCAGATGGTAGCGTTCTTGACCATACTGGATGAACAACACCAATCTTGGCCAAATAAACACCGTTATTTTTTAGGGAAAAACCTCCAATTCTAAATCGTGCCGACTGACTATTAGTTCTTTTTTTGAATTTAGGATAACCCACTCTACGGCCTTTTTTCTTCCCTTTACAAGAGTCGAAAAAGTTCTTGAAAGCTGTCTCTAAATCCGCTACAGATTGCTGTAGGGGGATATTAGAGACTTCGCTTAACCAAGCTCTTTCTTCGGTCTTTTTCGCTTGGGTTATCACGATTTTTTGCAGGTCTGCCGAACTTGGCTTTTTTTCAGACTGTTTGCAGAGAGCTAGACTATCGTTCCAGACTTTTCTGACACACCCAAACAGCCGAGCCAAGCTCTGCTTCTGTTCTGTCGTCGGATAAAATCTGTACTTGAATCTCGCCTTCATGGTTATACTAAATATTGGTCTGTAAATTTGATTATATGTTGGTTTGCAAGTAATGACAACTGTTTATCGTCGTGAGCGCCACTCTGTTACAGAACTTAAAATACACTTGGTCTGCGTAACAAAATATCGTCGGTCTGTGTTTACTGGCGAAGGTCTTGATTTGATTGAAAAATCCTTTCGAGAGGTAGCCCAAAAAATGAACTTTCAAATGCTAGAGTTCAATGGCGAAGGCAACCATGTTCACGCGCTGATTGAGTATCCGCCGAAATTGTCTATTTCTCAAATCGTTAACGCATTAAAAGGCGTTTCTAGTCGTCGGTACGGACAGGCTGGATACGAAAAACCCCACAAAGAAGCATTGTGGAGTCCCAGTTATTTTGCTGTTTCCGTAGGAGGTGCGCCTTTAGAAGTTTTGAAAGAATATATCAGAAACCAAGAAAAGCCGTCCTAGAAGGACGGGGCTTGTATCCATTTTTTTTGTCAGTTGATAACTGATGCGATATAAACTCTCTAGCTGGGCAGCAGTAGGCATTTGTCAATCACTCAACCTAATACTTATTTTAACATATAGCTCAAGGAAAGTTGTATATTTATATTATCAATTTTAGCAATTTTTGTCTATAAAACACTACTACCGCTCGATAGTAGACCAAAGTTTACCTCTCAATTTATATACATTATACCGCTTCCTTTAACAAAATAAGTTCGGCTCCTACAGGCAAATGATCTGACTCCGTTGCCTCCAAAACCGAACTAGATTTAGCGCCCCAATGCTTTGAATACCAAATATAATCAATCCGGCAAACGGGATAATTCAATCTCCAATTTAACCTTTTTACCAATAAGTTAAGTTCCCAACCGTGAGGCCAGGTAAAACCAAACCCAAATCCAGATTTTCGGAAAGAATCTTGCAAGACTTTCTTTACCCTGTAATAGTCTTGAGTTTCGTCTGTCATATTAAAATCGCCCGCGACAATGACTGGCAGAGTTTCTCGCTCAACTCGCTGCACTAAGTCTTGAATTTCAGGCGATCGTTTGCCATATATGTAAACAGGAAGTTTGAAAAAACGCAATTTTCTAGCTCTGGTCAACCACGGCCCGGTAGCTTGCATATTATAAATCACTACTTCTTGTTCGTTAAATTTAATAATTGCCCGCTGCTGCGTTTCTGGATGGCCGGCTAAGTGCAGTATTTCGCTGGAGACAATCGGATATTTACTGAGAATTCCTACAGGGGGATTGCCAATTTGATAGGGGTAGTCTGCTTTTAACCAGGTGAAAGCTCTTTCGGTATGTTTACTAACGATTTCTTGTAAAAATATAATATCGGGTTTTTGATTCTGAATCAGTTTAGCTAAACTTGGCGACTGAGTTTTATACCAATGGACGTTATGGGATAAAATTTTGATGCTGGGGTGCGAATCTGTGATGTTTATTGGTGTGGGAGAAAAGTATTTAATGTGCAGCCAACTTATTAGGATAATGCAGGCGATTGCCGAAATAATAGTGAACCATCTTTTTTTGATGATTGACAATCCGATGATGGGAAGCAGGAAAGTTGGGAATAAAATTAAGGGAATAAAAGTGGTAATTAAGGCAATAACTCCTATTCTATCCCAAAGGATTAGTTTGAGAATGAAATAGCAGATCATGAATACTGAGTAGCCGTAAGCGAAAAATTTGGCAGATTCCTTAAGCCCTTTCTTTACGATCTCTGCTAGTACATACTTCATTGGGCACCTATTAAAATAAGAACTTGCTTAAATCGAATTCTTCATTTGACCGATGTTGGTTGTCTCTTTCAGAAATCAAAACCAACAACAGGCGATCGGTATAATCCGCCGCACCCCGCAACTCTTCTCGCAAAATTTCTAGTCCACCATTAGCATATTCTTCAAAAATTTGCAACCGTTCTGCTTCCAATTTTTCGTTGAGATGGGAGAGAATTTGAGGATTTTTGGTTTCGGCGATCGCAATTAACTTAATCGCCATATCGTAACCCCTGGATACAAAAATATCAACATCTATCGCCCCTGGTTCTCGTTTAGAAATTTCCCCCAAAGGCGATCGTTTTTTCCGCTGCTTTCCCAAGGATGCGGCGAAAGCGATGACATCGGCGTAAGTCTGGAAAGGGCCAGTGTGGTTATCCAATAAAGTTAATGATTTGACTAACTCCGCTTTATCTTTAGCAATTCTAATTTTGTTAGCAGCCATTGCCATAATATCTAGTTTCTAATTATAATACATCTCGCAAATATCCAACACTGGGCGCAGGGCCAATTCACAATGTCCGCAACAACATAATTTTTTGTGCAAAACCTCCTCTTGCTTCGCGCCGCTTCATTTGTTCCGCCAAAAGTCGATCGCCCGAAATGCCAAAACTCGCCATCACCGCATCTATCACCTCATACAAATCCGCCAATTCCGCCACCAAATCTTCCTCGTGGGCGGAAGCTGCTTCCCCCGCTTCTTCAATCAATTTCTGCAGCAAAGCTTGACGGTATTCTGCCTCCGACAAAATTACAAACTCGCATTCATTCCCGCTTTTACGAATAATTTCAGGAATGCGATCGCGAACCAACTTATGATACTGCTTTTCCACGTCAAACTCCCTTCAACCTTGACTAAAAGTTTGAATCAACCAGCGATTAATTTCCCCATCATCTTGCGTCAGACTCCGGTTCAAAGCTTCCTCAACTAACCGGATTTCCAGCCCCGGTAAAACCCGCGACTCTTGAATTCTCCCGCTACCTCCGCCATTTATCGCAAACGCAAAAACCTCCCGCGTGTTTGCACGTTCAACCCAATATTCACTAATTCCTGCATTTTCGTAAAGCAACCGCTTACTGCCTAAATCATCGTTAAAAGAAGATGCACCAATTTCTATTATCAAATTAGGCGGATCGTATAGATTTAAATCAACAGCAGAATTGCTATCATCAGGAGGCACTCTTAAATCTGAACCGATGTAGTAAGCTAAATCAGGTTGAAACTCGCCGATACCTGCTTTGCGAAAACTGGTGTTAGTAAACTGAACTACTCGGATATTTTTCAATGTTGCAAACAGAATAACTACACAGGCCATAATTGAATTTTGACGCCCGTGCAATGGCCCTACTGGTGACATTTCTATCCTCATGTGTTCTTGATAGTAATAAAACTTGCCCTTTTCCCATGCTGAATCCTCAGCAAAATTTAGAAACTCTTCCCACGTCGCCTTCACCCAAATATCCGTTTCCAAAACCTGCGTAATTGCCGAATTAGAAGCCATAATCCACCTCTACAATTTCCGTATATTCAAATTCATTCGGACTGCGCCTAACTAAAGGATAGCGCGTCCCGCCAAGTTCGATCGCATCTTCTTCACAATCAGCTTTCGGAGAATTGTACACCAGCACGTATTCCCTGCCAGTGCAGCTTTCCATCTCTTGAGCAACTTCTCCGCGCCACTGAGTTTTTGTTACCAAAACTACTAATTGATTCGCCAACTTCGGCAGCTTATTGGCGATTTGCTTGCGATAAATCTCGTCCAAACTGCCAAAAGGAGAATCCATTACAATTGGAAACGTACTGCTATCCGGGCCCATCAAAGTATTCTTTTGACTCCACTCACGCACGCCCTCAATAATTCCGCCGATAAACGATAAACTGAGAATTTGATTTTCTCCCGTAGAAGCGGCCACCAATGATTCTTTACCAGAGGTATTTTCTACTAGAGTCAGTTCGTATTTATCGCTCAGTTTTGGGATATAAGGAGTAAAAGAAATTTGACTAAAAATATCTTGCACCCGCTTTTCCAACTGAGAACAAAACTGTTTTTCTAAGCGATCTCGCACTTCAGTTAGGCGATCGATCGCATCCTGAGTCGCAGCAATCCGGCGCTGGGCTAATACTTGCCTTTGCTCATTCAGTTGCTGCTTATCGATTTGCTTGTCCAAAGCCGACACCTGCACATTCAAACTCTCAATCTGCTGCTGATTAGAGCCTGTTTCCCGGTGCAAATCGCCAATTTTTGCCTCAATTTCATCCAAGCGCTTTTGCAAGCGGCTGACATCCTCGTCAGGAAAATTTCGCAGCTTGTTGTGAATATCGTCTAACTGATTTTCCACCCGCGAAAGTTCGGTTCTGTCGCGGCTGATATTGCCTTGGTGTCGGTCAATTTCCTCCCAAAAATCAGCCACTTGTTTATCAATTTCATTTACCCGATCGCTAATCCGAATAGTTGTTTCTTCCACATCCCCAACACCCGCTTTATCCATCCAACCGCTAACCTGTTGGCGTGACTCAGAACCCTCCACTAATTCCGCACCGCAGATACACCGCTGCTGCGCTAATAACTGTTCCAAAAACGGTCGCTGAATCCCCGAAAGCAACGAGCCGCCTTCCCGCAAACCTTCAACAATTACTTTAAATTCAGCCGCAGCCTCTGACAGAAATACCCCATAACCCCGCATAGAGATTGAGCGTTTGAGAGCATCTGTAGCCTGTACAATTTGTTGCTTCAATAAACTTTTCTGCATTTCCAATTCGTCTCGCAACTTTTGTAAATCCGCAGCACCGCTAAGTTCCAATAAGTTACCATTAACTGCTTTTTTTAACTCCCCTTGGTTGACCAATTCCTGCTCGATTTCTACTTGTCTGCTCGAAAGTTGCTCAGCTTCTTGCTCAATTTTTTGCTTGTCTTTTAAAAGTTTCTTCGTTTCAGCATTCCCAATTATATTTAAATCTGTCTCTAGAGATTTTTTTGCTTCTAGTAAATGCCGGAGCGATCTATTCAACACTTCAACTCCCAGCAACTCCTTAGTAGCTTCCGCAATTTCTGCCTTCTTGTCATAGCGGACAATTTGCTCGATTCGCTCCCCATCAAAAAAGAAATATTTATGTAAACTTTCCGGCAAAATCCGCCCGATAATATCATCGGGATGCTGATCCGGCTTCAGCCACAGACCGTTATCTTTTGCTACATTCAGAAACAATTCAGCCTTACCATGTTCTACAGTATTTTCACTTTTATAAGCACGACAAATGCGTCTTGCTTGGTAGCGCGTGCTGTCATGTTCAAACACAATTTCCGCCCAACAACCTACGGCTTTTCCCATTTCCGCCTCAGCCAAAGCGCGCTTGTTTACTAATTGTTCTTCTGCCGCAAAAGCCGCGCTAAATCTTCCGTAAAGTACCCACGTAAAGGCATTCATTAAGGCAGTTTTTCCGGCGCCATTATTCCCGTGAATTACTGTAATATTTTGCCCGCCCCAAGCTAGTTTAATTTCGGGACTTTTGCCGTAAAATTGACGAAAGTTGCATAGAGTAATTGAGATTAACTTCATACAATTGCTTCCTTAATGATTTTTAAAATGTCATCGTTAATGTGGCGAGGAGCTCTCATGTACAGTTTATCTTTTTCAATTTCCAATACCCGCTCAATAATTTGTCGGACTTCCGGTGGCGCGCTAGTAATTGGTTGCTGTACGTCGCTGAATTCCTGATGAGTTTGATAAGAAGAACGCTTTTCTGCTAAAATGCTTGTCGGTACGGCTGCGATCGCACTATCTTCATATCTAAATGCCATAATCAGATTTTCATGCAGATTTTCAGTCATTTTTTTTTCAAATATTAAAAGCTAGCAACTCAAACTACGATCGAATAATTCTCTATTCTCAAACATAAACCGAACCTTAATAAATGTCAAATGTCTAATAGCCCGTAACGCCTCTGAATTTGCAGCAATTTCACTCTAGCTTCCCCAGCATTGTCAGCTAAATCGGCAAATTCCAAGAACCGTTTCAACTCTTTTCGTAGCAAATTGCGCTCGACTTCTAAGGTTTCCCGACCCAAATCGGGAGGCAAAACTATCATGTCAAATAAAGTTGCCCTTTCCTTCCCCGGATGCGGCCGCAAAATGCGTCCCCGGCGCTGAATAAACTGGCGCGGATTGCTACTGCTTGCTAAAATTACAGCATTGCGAATTGCTGGAATATCAACGCCTTCATCCAAACAGCGAATCGCTACCAAACCTTGCAATTCTCCACTCTCAAATTGTCGGCGCAATCGTTCTCTTTCTGCTAAAGGAGTTGCCGCAGTATAAGTGTTAACTCGGTAGCCTAATTCTGAACCCAATAACTTCGCGGTTTCTGTTAGTTGGCGGTTGTTATTTCGGCGCGCCCCTCCTTCGATCGCACCGTCGCCGCAGTAAAATAAAGTGTGGGCTGTGTCGAGACGGTGAATCATTAATTCTCGCAAAGCTACTAATTTATTAGCCGCTGCCCCAATCAACCGAGCTCGCTGCATTAATAAAGTCGTTAAAGCATCGTTTTCTTCTACTTTTTCATCGCCCCAAAGCGCCCAGCCAATTTTTTGAGTTAAGCGGGAATATTTGCGGGTTTCGGCTTCGGTCAATTCTACTAAAATCGGATAGTATAAATAATGTACTAATGCTTTTTGGCGGATGGCATCTGCTAAGGTGAGTTCCGGCTGCAAAACTGGGCCGAAATAATCTAAAATAGCTTCTGTTCCCTGTTCGTCGAAATGCCTTTCTGGGGTGGCGGAAAGGGCGAGTCGCAGTCCAATATTGCGCGGCAAACTTTCTCCTAAACGGGGGGCGCCTAAGTTGTGAACTTCGTCTCCAATAATCAGGGTTTTTTCTGGGAAATAGCGCAGTTGCGATCGCAAACTATCTCCCATTAAGGTAGCATTGGTAGTGATGATTGTGAGAAATAGCCGATCGCCCGATCGCACTTCATACAAACCCGCAGCCAGCTTGTTTTGCCAACTACGGGCGCTATCAAAAGCCAAAATAGGTTTTAAACCAAATTTCTCGGATTCGCGCGCCCACTGATTAACCAGGTGGCAGTAAGGGCAAATTACGAGCAGGACTTGTAGGTTAATTTTATTGTATAATTCAGTGGCGATCGCCAGCGCAGTAATCGTCTTGCCGCTACCCGTCGCCATCTTCAGCGTACCGCGTCCCTGATTCGCAAACCAATTAGCAACCGCCACTCGCTGATACTCTCGCAATTGCAGCGATGGCGGCATTTTCGGAAATCCAAATTGCGAATTATTAGCCGTTGAGCGATTCACCTTTAAATGCCGTTAGATGCAAAATTCCCTATACTCAACTGTAACTCACGGGCGATCGAAACTTAACAGCCCAAACAAATCCGCCGCCGACAGTTGCAAACCTGACAGCACATCGAGCACAGGTAAAATATCCTGATTCTCTTTAGCCTCTGGTTGCTGCTGCGGTTTAAAAACAAGAACTAATTTTTCTGCCGGGTCAATCAACCAACCCAGTTTAGCATTGTGATTTAAGCAAAACAAAATATTATTAATGACCCGAGTTGGATTTTGATCCGGCGATAAAATCTCAATTGTCCAATCCGGTACAATTTCAAACCTATTTGCAATTTCTCCGTCAGCATCTAGAGGAATGCGATCCCACTCGAACACTGCTATGTCTGGAACAAGAGAACGTCCCCCAAAAGTGCAGCGCAATTCTGGAAACGCATAAGCTAACTTCTGCGGTTTGCCAACTCGATTAATAACAGATGGAAACTCGAATTGTAACGTGCTGTGTTTTCCTTGTGGCATAGCTTTTTGATAAATTTGACCATCAACATACTCGCTAGCAGGCTTAGTCTCTGGCAATAGCAGAAACTCTTCCAGAGAAATCTTTGACGGAGACTGAATTGACGTTACCATAAGCCATTAAACCCTCAACAACTCAACTGGGCCATTAAAAATCTGCATCGCCGTCTGTTTCCCAATCCGCACAACTTTCCGATTCCACACCAGTAGGGTGCATCGCACAAACCAACAAATTTCCCCCGTAAACTTGACCGTGATAGTTGCGACAACCGCGACAAGCCGGCTGTTGCGTCGGCGAAGGGTCTACATAAGTCACCATCGACAAATCTATCTCATCAAATTGCGGGTCGAAGTCGCGGCAAATTTCAATTATCGGTTCGATAAATTCATTAAATAAACCGTCAAATTCATTGAAATAGCCGTCAATGTCATTAATCAGATTATTTTGTACTTGTTCTGTAAACTCTTCCGACATTTTTGCCAAAACGTCCAGCATTTCGACAAACTCTTCGCCCATTTCGCTGAAAAAATGCTCTACTTCAGAAACAGCATTTTCCATTACTCCAAAAAAATCTTTAGACCAATCTTCCATGAATTTGACAGTTGGCTATTACAAAATATTTTACAGACAAGTGCAGCCAGCCTCAAGTGAAGCGATCGCACCTATTTTCAATTCTATTACCTATTGCCGGATATCCGTCCACATCTGACAGGGGAAATATTCAAAAAGGGAACTCAAGATTATTATCCTGAGTTCCCTTCCTGCTTTGCTGAGCGAGCTTTTTCCTGCTTAATCCCGCTTCAGCCGCCGCAATTCCTCTTGTAAATTCTGCACTTGTTCGCGGAGCTTGTCTACGCCGCCTGTCTCTTTAGCATCTTTTGCCGAGACATCTTCTTCCTCAGAAACAATTTCAATCCGCCGAGGTTCAGCGGGTTTTTCGTTCCCAGCCGAGGCTACGGGAGGCTGCTGCTGAGCCTGTTGTACCATATCGTCAACAAAGCGGCGAGCTTCTTCCGTGGACATCTCGCCCCGCTTCACCAATTCGTCTGCCAGCTTTTGGGCTTCAGTGCGTAATTCAGTTAACTTGCTGCCAGCTTTTTCACCAGCATAGGAAGCTAGCCCGACACCAAGGTAAACTGCTTTTTGTAAAATATCTCCGAAACCAGGCATAGGAGCTACACCTCATAAAACTGGGTGAACCGGAGACCACGCCTATTACAAGCATCCCGTGTTGCTGCTACCTTCCGGTCCTGACAAGATTTGGGCGTTGGAATCGCGTGGGTCCAGTTCATTTATGAGTATAACACAGTTATTTATTCTTCAACCACACACCAGTGATAAATTTCATAAATAACGCAACCGTTCTTCACCAGCGGGTCTTCAGCGACGATCGCCTTCGCCTCATCCATCGAACCCGCCTCAAACAGCAACATACCGCCGCCCCGCCGCCCCCAGTAGCCAGTTTTCGCTCGGTGTCCTTTAGAAATCAACTCTCGGACATAAGCTCTGTGAGCTGGCACGAATTGGTCAAAGACAGGCTTTTCGACAATTCCTTGCTCAATTTTGACAAACCAAGGCATTTTAAATTTTAGATTTTAGATTTTGGATTTTGGATTGTAGATTGGGAATGGAGTTTTTGGTACAAGCCTTGAGTAAATACTCGATTTTCCATACTCCGCCATTTCTTCCTCACTGCGATGTTATCCCATGAACCCGTCAAAACAGCGATTTTTTATTGCCCTAGTGCCGCCTCCCGATATTGAACAACACATTACTGAGATTAAACTATATTTTGCGGAACATTACAACAGCCGCGGTGCTTTGAATTCCCCGCCGCACATCACGCTGCAACCTCCTTTTCACTCGTTAGCGGAGGATGTTGCCAAATTAGAGGAAAGTTTGAACCAGTTTTCTGCAAATCGGCGGCCCATTCCCGTTACTCTATCTGGTTTTGCTGCTTTCACGCCCCGCGTCATTTACGCTGATGTTTTCAAATCGCCCGAATTGCTGGAGATTCACTCATCTTTGATGAGTTATTTGGAGGCAAATTTGGGAATTGTCGATCGAGTTTCTCAAAGTCGCCCATTTGTACCGCACATGACAGTAGCATTTCGCGATTTAACTAAGGAGAATTTTCAAACAGCTTGGTTGGAATTTGCAGGGCGATCGCTCCACTTTGAGTTTACCGCTTCGGCGTTAACTTTACTGCTTCACGACGGCAGCCGGTGGAACATCAGCAATCAATTCCCGCTTTCCGCCTAAACTCTCTTCTTTCTCTTCCTTCGCGTCTTCGCGGTTCGTTTTCCCAAAATTTTTTATTATAGGTTTGTAATAAGGACTTTAGTCATCACTACAAACCTGTTTAAACTCAGATGTTGCACCATTGTCAAGAACGGGCAAGATGCCCGTTCCACAAAGAATGAGTTTTCTTGTGGAACAGGCCGAAAAGCCTGTTCCTAAACGGGCAAGATGCCCGTTCCACAAAGAATGAGTTTTCTTGTGGAACAGGCCGAAAAGCCTGTTCCTAAACAAGTAATTGAAAATGGTGCAAGATGTGAGTTTAAACTCACTCGTCAAAATAGGCTACCGATCGCTCTTATTCGGAGTTGCAAGTGCCACAGTTCCATAAACCGAAATTCCCGATTGTTCCAAAATTTTAATTGCCGACTTAACCGTAGTACCGCTAGTGTAAATATCATCAACTAACAGCACTCGATCGCGCGGGAGGCGACGACGGAAATCTTTCCCCAAACCTAAAGCATTTTTCATTTCCGCTTGGCGCTGCTGCGGCGTCAGAGCGAATAAAGCCTGAGTATTTTTCACCCGATCCAAACCGTGCCGCTGCAAAGGCAAACCAGTCAGATCGCAAAAACTTTCAGCCAAAAGTTCCGCCTGGTTAAAACCGCGCTGCTTGAGCTTTTCTTTGTGCAGGGGAATCGGTACAACAGTTAAATTGTCTATAGCTAATTCGGGAAAACTCAGCCAAGCTTCCGCCAGCCAGCCGCCGAGAGGTTTGGCTAATTGCGGATTGCCGTCATATTTCAAAGCTGCGATCGCCCGTTTGAGAGCCCCGCCATACTCACCCCACACAAAAACACGCTGCTGTGAATGCCAAAATCGACCCGGATCGCTTAATTGACATTGCTGAAGCTGCTTGTCACAGTAGGGACAAAACTCTCCGGCGGCCGGTCGCTGACAAAGAGGACAGTTAGACTTAAGAAATAGATTGAGAAAAGATTTGACTAATCCCGTCCATTGTCGCTTGTTCATCCTAAAATTGTCGTAAGTGATTAATGGGAAAAACTATCAAATTCAATCTGTTTCCACGGACAGGCTCGCAGCGTGAAAAACCTCTACTGGTTAGACAAAATTCAACCTTCAGACAGAGATGCAGTGGGAGAAAAAGCATTTTACTTGAGCTGTTTGCTCCAGAAAAATCATCCCGTTGTACCGGGTTTTGTCGTGCCGGCTACTACATTCTGGCAGTTTTTAGAGTCGATCGACTGCCTAGAACCGCTGTTTGCTGACTGGCCACACTCTTCCCTGCACTTGAATGTCGATGAACCCAGACAACTGCAATCGATCGCCCGCAGCATCCGCCACCAAATCCTCACCGGCAAACTGCCCGATTCACTGCTCTCCACCCTAGAGTCTGCTGTTTCTCAACTCAACTCACAGTCAAACTTAAACTCCACAGCCTTAATTTTTCGCCCTTCCCTGACTTCCTGGAACCCGAAAACAGTCGGCATTTTGGAATCTCAGGCAGTACGGGCAGAACCCGAAGCCATTGGGGCCGGACTCAAACGAGCTTGGGCAGAAATGTTCAGAGCCCGAAGTCTATTTTACTGGCAGCGGTGCGGCCTGCGGGTACAGCAAATCAATCCCGCAGTTTTGGTGCAGCCACTTCAAGAAGCCATCGCCGCGGGCGAGGTGAAAACAAAGGCGGGCGCACAGTGGGAAGTCCAAGCCACCAGCGGTTTGGGATTGTCCCTGGCTAGGGGAGAAACCATCCCCGATTACTATCAAGTGCAGCCGGAAACAAGCGCGGTTAAATTCCAGCGGATCGGTTACAAAACATTAGCCTACAATCTCAAAGTCGGCGATGGTGAACCGAAAAAAAAACTGCTACTGGGCAAGTTTGCTGCTTTCCCAATTCCCGATTCTCCATTTATAATTCCTGATTTTGCTGACTGTTGCGTGCAAGTTTTAGCGCTGGGAGAGGAAGCACAAACAGAATATGTTTTAGAGGAATCGCAACTGCAAGAAATCATTGAATTGAGTAAAAAAGCGATCGCCGAATTTGACTCAGATTTAATTTTGGAGTGGACGCTAAACCAGACAGAAAACAGCGGCGAACTGCAGTTTTATTTCACTCAAGTTCGTCTTGTCAAAGCGGAAAAAGTCGCGCCACTAGAGGAAAATTCGAGATCCCTCCGGCAGCCAAACTCGATCGCAAGAGCCCGAACTCCTGCCATACTCAGAGGTGTGGCAGCAGCATCAGGAAAAGCCGAAGCAATTGCCCAAGTTATGACTAATTCCCACCCAGAAAACGCGGAATTCCTAGCCGGAGGCATTTTGGTAGCTCGGACAATCGATCCGAATTGGCTGCCTTGGCTGAAGGTTGCTGCTGGGGTGGTTGCCGAACAAGGAGGTATGACAGGCCACGGCGCCATTTTAGCGAGAGAATTGGGGATTCCTGCCGTTGTGGGAGTGACCGGGGCCACGCGGGTGATCGCCTCGGGCGATTCGGTTTTGGTAGACGGCGATACCGGAGAAGTTTTTGCCCTCGCCCAACCCGATGCGATCGAGACAGCAGACAGCCGCCGACTTCTGGACACAGCAAAAAAGGCAGATACATACAGTACAGCAGCCAAAATGTCAATAGCCAAGCACCAATCTTCTACCTCTGATCGATCGTCCAATTCCGAGCCTAAATCTCGACAATCTGAGTCTACTCAATATGTTTGGGGCCCACCAACGGCGACTCAACTGCTAGTTAATGTCAGCCAAACAAGTTCGATTGACCGCCTCAAAAATCTGCCAATAGACGGCATCGGATTGCTGCGATCGGAATTAATGGCATTAGAAGCTTTGGACTGTGAAAACCCCAAAGTTTGGCTACAAGACGGCCGCCAATCGGAATTTGTCGATCGCATGGCGGATTGCCTCAGCTTATTTGCTGCTGCCGTTTCCCCGCAGCCAATATTTTATCGCTCTCTCGATTTACGCGAGTCAGGCGACCACGGCAGTTTCAGTTATACCTTTGAACCGGAATTATTTGATTGGGAACTCTGCGTACTTCAAAAAGTCTGCGAGTCAGGTCATACAAATGTTAATTTAATTTTGCCTTTCGTGCGATCGGTTGAGGAGTTTATCTACTGCCGCCAGCGCTTAGAAACTGTTTGGAAAAACCGCTCGCCCGAATTTCAACTGTGGATTATGGCGGAAGTTCCTTCGGTGTTATTTTTATTACCAGATTACGTAAAAGCCGGGGTTCAAGGAATTTCCATCGGCACCAACGATTTAACCCAATTTCTGTTAGGCATTCACCGCAACTCCGACCAGGTAGCAGGTGCATTTAACGGGCGCGAGCGAGCAGTGATGAGGGCGATCGAACAATTAATCAAACAAGCCAGGGCTGTCGGCATTCCTTGCTCGATCTGTGGCGACGCTCCCGCATTGTATCCCGATACAGTTGAATCCTTCGTGCGGTGGGGAATTTCGTCTATTTCGGTCAATGTCGATGCAGCAGAACAAACTAGCAGGGCGATCGTCCGCGCCGAACAGCGCCTGCTGCTAGAAGCCGCTCGATCGATAATTAACAATTAACCACTCCCGCACCCACTTTACCTCAGAAATCCGGTTTCTACTCTAAATCATAGCTTTGGCAAGCAGCCACCCCCTCAGAAATCGGCTTTCTAAACAACCCGTGCATCCACGGATATTAACCACTACAGAAGCCCGGTTTCTAATTATATAGCAACCGCCCAGACAGTGAGGACATTTTTAATTGGTGAAACATGAGCCCAAGATTGCTTCTTCCTTCTTTTTCCTTCCGCTATCAAAAGATCAGATTTTAAAGCTATGCTAGAAATATCAGCAACACTTGAATCGGAGGTACAAACAGTGAAATCAAAAATTATTGCAACCGCAGCAATACTTGCCGCCCTGGGCTTTCTGCATCCCCATCCAGCATTATCTCAACCTGCAACTGACGGCGGGACAAAACCCGGATTCTGGCAACCTCAAGCGCAGGTTGACAATACTCGCAACATTACCCTCAGACTGTTAAATGAAACGGGATTGAACCTAGAATACGGTGAATCAGGTGGCAGCTTGTCATCCTTGCCAGTCGGAGCCAGCAGAAACATCAGTGTTCGCCTCAGCAATCGTACCGGCGACATTGCCAATATTCCGATTAATGCCACAACAGCAACCACAACTTTGAAATACGACTATAACGTTGACTCGCAGACAAACATTTTGACGATTCGCATCACCAGAGCAGACGGCCGCACTAGGCAAGACCGGTCAGTTTATATTGATGAAAAAGGGCGAGTTTACTCTTTTTAAGATTAACGCTCATCAACCCGGTTTCTCCTGACAAATTTTGCTTTTAGCAGCCCGGTATCGCCCAAGAAATCGGGTTTCTAGACTAGCGTGCCTAAATTCTGTCTTGCTCAAAAAGTTATGAATCAAGTGCAGCCCACAAAGAATCGATGTTTTTGTGCAGCGGATTTGACATTTCATCCCCAAAATCAACTGCTGGTAGCAATTCGGCGCTACTGGCGCACTGGTGCATCAGGTGGGTTCCGAGAGGATGTCAACCGCCGCATCCCAGACTAATATCCGTCGTTTCTATTGATACCTGCGCCTCGATTTCCCTCTTCTTTCGGTTTAGCTTTGTTCACTCGCAAGGGGCGCCCCATCCACTCTGCACCGTCTAATTCGGCAATTGCAGCGTCTTCTTGGGCATCCTCCATCATCTCAACAAATGCAAAACCGCGCATCCGACCGGTTTCCCTGTCGGTAGGCAAGACAACTCGCTTGACTGTGCCGTATTCTGCAAATACTGCTTTCAGGTCTTCTTCGGTGGCGCGGTAAGACAGATTTCCAATGTAGATAGTCATGTCGATCGAACTGAACTTGTTGTGCTATACATAATAACCTGTTAATTTAACTGTCAAGTGCTATCTAGCATACAACTGGGCGATCGACTCTGACTAAAAGGGTTTGCCGCACTCACCGAAAGCATCCAGGATACAAGCCCCCTGATTTATGCGTGGATAAATAAAAAACCTGTATCCGAGAAACTTGCCCCCCGAATTTATCTCGCGCAAGTCAATGCTTCAATTCTAAAATCTAAAATCTAAAATCTAAAATCGATTGACCAACCCTTGGTACTGGCTGCAATAGTTAGCTTAATCAAAACTCATCTCCTCACTCGCCCTGCGAATGAGTGAGGATATGAGTTTTGGGGCGACGAGGAATCCCACCCCTGAACAATACTTGATTTTAATCTGATCGCTGATTGGTGGGCGACGAATCACCAAGCATCTTCGGAAACATAGCGACTAACAAGGTATAATATATTAGGTTGCTCTGGGCCACGAGCGTTGATATAGCGGTTGTCAACTTTCGTGAGGTACTTGGCAATTAATTACCAATTCCCCACTTCTGCCCTTCTTTCATCTAAAATTCAAATCTATACCTCACTCACTTGAGAATTACTATACACATCTAGACAGCCCTTTGAGGAAACCTACTTCACATCTCCCCAACCCTTGCCTAAACGGGGAGATGTCACTTTCAATCCTTGGGCAAAATTTGGAATTGCCAAGTGGAAATGAGGAATTGGGAACATTTTCTCTCCATCTCCTTCATCCCCAGTTTAGGATATTACTTTCTTTTCTCAATTAAACTAAGGATTTGAGATTTAAAGCCGCTTTGTTAAGTGTTTGAGTGCCAATTCGACTTTGGGTAATACCGCTGGCTGTTTCCGCTGCTCCTTTATTCAGAACATTCATCGCATCTACCACTTGCTCAATAGCGATCGCCTGCTGTTTGGTATTAAGATAAATTTGCTGACTGCTGACAACAACACTGTTAATAGCATTAGCAACATTGTTAAAATTATCCGCCGTACCTTCAGTCAATTTCAGGCTATTATCTAAAGTTTTCTTGCCCTCATCTGTTACCATCACTGTTTTATTAATGGAATTCTTAATACCGTTTATCAAATCACTAATCTGATCCGACGATTTTTTGCTTTGATCTGCCAGTCTGCGAATTTCCGTCGCCACCACCCCAAACCCCTTTCCTTGTTCTCCCGTGCGTACTGCTTCCACTGTAGCGTTAATCGCCAGCATATTAGTTTGACTAGCCAAATCGCTGACTAAATTGGTAATATTAGCAATCTGATTGGTTTGCTGGCTCAAGTTTAAAACTTGAGCGGCAATTGCTCCGACTTTTTCCGTCAAACTCAACATTCCCTGCTGGGTTTTATGCACCACTTTACTGCCTTCGGCAGCCATATTTAAGACATTACTGGCATTTTCAAGGGCTGATTCGGCTTGCATAGCTGATTGCCTCGATGATGCGCCCAATTCATCCATTGTGGTGGTTGTTTGATTAACAGAAGCAGCTTGTTGTACAGCAATACGTTCCTGTTGCTCAATTGTAGCCGCTATCTCGGTAGAAGAACTGACAATCATATTAATAATACCTTTGAGCGCTCGATCTAAAGGTTTGGCGATCGCTATGCTTAAAGATATGCCTAAAATAATCGCTATTAGCGGCCCCAATGTCATGCCCAATACTACAGCTATTTGAGTTTTTTTACGATCGTTTTCTGCGCTTTTATAAGCTTCGTCTGCTTCCTTTCGGTTGGATTCAGCTACTGCTAAAGTGGCTTGTTCAGATTTGATAAATCTAACACGAATCACCTTAGCTTGCTGACTAAGTTTATTCAAAAGGTTAGTAGCTGTGTTTGCTCTTGCCATTTCCGGCGAATTACTTTTACCCTGCTTAAGTAGTTCAATCTGCAAAGCCAAAGGATTGAAAATTCCCAGTGTTTCAAATTCTTTATTAATTAGCAGGAGTTCTTGAGCTTCCTGCTGCCACTCCTCCCAATACTTAAGCATTTGTTGATATAGTGCGTCTTCATCTGAGGTACGAGGAAGCACTTCGTATGCTTTAAAGCCATTTTGAATCTGCTGCCAAGCCTTGTCCATTCTGTTTAAAGCATCTTGCCTTTCTGCTTGACTGAGTGCGGGATGAATTAGCGCTCTTTCGGATGACTCAATTTGGGTTTGTCCCTCGTTAATTTTCAATAATGCTTCAATACTCGGTAATTTATTTTTACCGAGAGTCTCTATGTGTTGACTGAGATTGGATGTTGAACTCCATCCTACCCAGGCTACTAAAAATACTAAAAGTCCCATCGTCAGAAAGGCACTGATTAGTCTGGTTTGTAAATTCATTTTTCTCAACATACTATTTCTGCTTACTTCTACTACAGTTATCCTCGCTGCAATTATGGACATATCTTGTATATTATAGCTTCTATCAGGTAGATGAATTACCTATTAAAAGTTTACATTTGAGTTTTTGCCTGTTAAAAGTAGTAATGAATTGATGAGTAAGCTGTTCGGCATTTAAAAGACGATAGTAGGGTGGGTCATTACAGAAATGTTTCCCGCATAAGCGCGTAAGTGTTAACTCCTGACCACGAATTTCAAAGGTGGTACCCGCCACGTGATTTATCTGTGGAATCAATTGAAAGCATCTCAAATCGAAAATCCTCAAGAAAGAGCATTTATCCGGGGAGTCAATTCTTTAATCTCAAATCTCAAATCTCAAATCGATTGACGCACCATACAAGCCTCGTTACTGCTTTAAATGCTCCACAGCTTATAGCAATCCTCGCATCAGTTGTACAAATATGTAGGGGTAGTGCCCTGTGCCTACCCCCACGGATTGGGGCAACCGGGCGTGAGTTTTGCCCCTAGAACAATTACACAATTCACTTAGAATCGCTATAAGCTGTTGCGGCATTTAAATTATATGTCAAAAAACAATCAAACTCTTGTGGGGAGTAGGGTTGGGCTTCTAGCCCGCCCCTAATATATAATTTAAATGCGCGACAGCTTATAAGTTAATTTAATAAGGAAAATGATACAATTATATTTGAGGATTTTATGATCAGGTAACTTACCGAGATTATGGAAAAATGCTTTGGGAGTGATGGAGAATAATCATAGAAACAGACAAAATAATTAAATAAAGTAATCAATAAAAAGGGCGAAAGTAATATACTTGTCGCCCCCTTCGCCTGATTTATCATAAACCTGAAAAATTAGGCTCAAAATTTAAAAATATTTTCAGTTTGATTAACAAAAAAAATATCAATAATTAGGAAATGCGATCGAGTTTGCATTTCGTCAACTTTCTCAGCAAGATATTTGGAACTGGTTTACACACTGGTGTTATTGTACTTCATCTATCTGAAAAAGGCTATACGGGAATCGCTTGTGTCTGTGCAGATTTTCTAGCGGGGGCTGAGAAATTCACTCTAGTCAAGTGTGGAAATCCCGTAAGGGAAAAACGCGAAAAGCCAAAGTGTGAAGTTTGGAAGCCCACGCCATAACTGTAATCAGTTTGGCGTTGGGAGGATGTTACTGCTTTTCCTTAGTCGATCGAGATTGACTGAGGCCCCGTGCTTTTACCGTTGGTGGGTTCGGCTGGGGGAGTAGTGTAGGAAGTTGAACCAGCTTGCTCGTCGATCCAGCTTTTAACGGGATCTTCGTGAAGGTTGAGTCGAAGCAGGCCAGATAAAAATCCGCCCGCGAAGGCGATCGGCTGTTCGATCAATTCTTTCGCCATTGGGATGAGTTCGTCGAGGAACATTCAAGAGTCTCCTTGTGCTGCAGGGGTTCTACCTTAACTGTATCGTTTGTACTGCGATGCTGGCAGCAGGCTACAAAAAACCTTCCAGCCCTGAAGATGGGCTATCCTCTTCGTTGGCGTAGCCCCCGTAGGGGCGGGCTTCGCTAACGGGCAATTTTTCGGTTAATGGCCTACAATGCTAATCAATTTGCTGCAAAAATTTTATGTGCCGTTTGCTTGGCTACCTCGGGGAGCCGATTTTACTCGATGCTATTCTGTACAAGCCGGAACATTCCCTAATTGTGCAGAGTTACCAGCCCCGCGAAATGACTTCTGGCCTACTCAATGCTGACGGTTTTGGTATTGGTTGGTATCACCCGCACCTAGATACTGACCCGTTTACTTATAAAAATGTACAGCCAATTTGGAGCGACGTTAACCTTCCGAGTATCAGCCGATACGTTGAATCTGGATGCGCGATCGGATACGTTCGCAGTGCAACTTCAGGACAAGCTGTAGATTTGAGCAACTGTCAGCCGTTTCAGAACGATCGCCTGCTGTTCGTACACAACGGCTTCGTGAAGAATTTTCGGCAAACTCTTTACAGACCAATTCGCGATCGACTCAGCGATACCCTTTATCAATCAATTAACGGTACTACAGATTCAGAGCATATCTTCGCCTTGTTTGTCAATGAATTGACAGCCGGAAATCTGACCGTACAAGCAGCTTTGCAAAAGTCGCTGAAAATTTTGGCAGAGCTAGCAAACGTTCACCAAGTAGAATTTTCAGCTAATATAATTATCAGCGACGGACACCAGCTCGTTGCCTCTCGCTTTGCTTCCCAAAAAACCCCTCCTTCCCTCTATTGGCTGCGAGACGATTTAAATTTCCCGAATTCTGTCATTATTGCTTCTGAACCTTTATTTGCTGGCAATTGGCACGAGTGCCCAGTCCAGAGCATTATCAGTACCGGAGTAGAGCGTGATATCGAAATCTATCCAATCTTGTAGAGAGGCAATTTATCGCGATTTGCAGCAGTGTCGCCGCGGCACTTTCAAGCTATTTGCAGACATCGATTATGATACTTTTTGCCGTCAAGCTCATCCTGATTTCAGTCCAGTTGGCTGGCACTTAGGTCACATTGCTTATACTGAGGATTTGTGGCTGTTGCAACGATGTGCTGGCTTGGAACCTGTCTTTCCTCAGTATCACCAACTTTTTGCTGCTGATATTTTGCCGAAAAAACAACGGGTTTTTCTGCCCGCGTTACCTGAAGTTGAATTATATCTGGACGCGGTGAGAAAAAAGGTGTTAGATTATTTGGAAGTAGCGCCGATCGACGAGCAAGAACGTCTCTGGCGGTTTATTATTCAGCACGAAAGCCAGCACTGCGAAACTGTTGCTTTCGTGTTGCAAATGCACAGGAAGAAGGAAGAAAGGCACGACACGGATTTGGACAGGGATACACGGATTAATTCTCTACAACAGAGAGGAATAAAGCAGCCGAAATTCCCAATTCCCAATGCCCAATTCCCAATTACCGATTCGGCGATTGAAATTCCGGGCGGGGAATTTTACATGGGAAGCGATGCTGCTGAGGCTTTGGATAATGAGCGATCGCGCCACCTGTGTGATTTAGAAGCATACTCGATCGATCGCTATCCCGTCACTTGCCGTGAATACCGAGATTTCATGGAATCCGGCGGCTATCAAAACCCTGATTGGTGGTCAGCGGACGGCTGGAAATGGCTGCAAGGCGAAGCCGTCTCTCAACCGCTTTACTGGTCAGAAAATCCAGCTTTCAACAACCATCCAGTCTGCGGCGTGAGTTGGTACGAAGCCGAAGCTTACTGCAACTTTATCGGCAAGCGTTTACCATCGGAAGCCGAATGGGAAAAAGCTGCGAGTTGGGACGCCACAAATCAAACATATCGCATCTATCCTTGGGGAGAAGAACCGCCAAACGGCAGCCTGTGCAATCACGGCAATAATATTGCCAATACTTCGCCAGTTGATGCCTTTCCCAAAGGAGCAAGTGCGATCGGCTGCTATGATATGTTGGGCAATGTTTGGGAGTGGACTGCTTCAACCTTTGACGCCTATCCGGGATTTGAAAGTTATCCTTACAGAGGCTATTCTCAAGTTTATTTTGATGGAGAACACCGGGTTTTGAAAGGCGGGAGTTGGGCGACTTTTCCGCAGGCACTGCGATCGACCTTTCGGAATTGGTATTATCCGGGCGTGCGGCAAATTATTGCTGGTTTTCGCTGCGCTAAGTAGTTTGCTAGGTAATTATAATTACCATCAAGTTTGTTCATATTAAGGAATTTAGTCAGCGGATTTTTCAAATTAACAAATTCCTTAATACTTGCCTTAGAAAGCTTATTTGACGAACATCAGATAAAGGGCTGGAGAGGGAATTGGGGACAAAATTTGTTTGCAAAATTCCCAACATTTTTCCATGTGACAAGCTCAAATAAAACAAGTTTGGTTAAGTATTCAATAATTTTTGTGGATAAATTTTAAGTTTTAATTGTGGATGCGAGATCCATCGGGTGAGACAATACAGAACGGAGAGTCACCTGAAAAATCTGACTTGATCGCGATATTTGGCAACGCGACTGCGTGCTATACCCATGTGTGCATCTAAAAATTACTTTATGAAATCCCCAAGACTGTCCGACACAACCAACTCAGCCTCAACAAAAGAAAACCGGCTGCACTTAGAGCGACTGGTGAGCGCTGCGGCACTGACACCCGCAGAAATCAATGCTGGCAGCGATGCAGTTAGCGGGTTGACTCAAACCCCGAAATCCCTGCCTCCAAAGTATTTCTACGACGATCGCGGCTCGAACCTGTTTGAGTTGATTTGCCAGTTGCCGGAATACTACCTGACACGCACTGAGACGGCTATTTTGCAGGGGTGCGCGGGGGCGATCGCCAATTTAACGGGCCCCTGCGAAATCGTCGAACTCGGCAGTGGCAGTTCCACCAAAACTCGGATTCTCCTTGATGCTTACAGTCAACTGGAATATCCCCTGCATTATTTGCCGATCGACATCAGTCCTACTATCCTAGAAAGCAGCGCTTGTCAACTGTTGGCAGATTATCCGTCGCTCCAGATTCACGGACTTGTCAGCACTTACGAATTAGCCTTAGCTAAAATTGCACCGTCGCCGTTGCCAACCCGAATGATTTGCTTTCTCGGCAGTACCCTCGGCAATCTCAACGCTCAAGAATGCGATTTATTCTTCTCGCAAATTGTCGGTGCATTGCAGCCGGGAGAGTATTTTTTGCTGGGAATTGACTTGGACAAATCTAAGGATATTTTAGAGCCTGCCTACGATGACAGTCAAGGAGTAACGGCAGCATTTAACTTGAATATGCTGCGACATTTAAATCGAAAATATGATGGAAATTTTGATTTAGCACAGTTCGAGCATTGGGCTTTTTACAATCAAGAGGAATGTCAAATTGAAATGCACTTGAAAAGTAAAAAAGCGCAAACAGTGCAGTTGCGTTCTCTCAATTTAACGGTTGAATTTGCAGCGGGAGAAACTATCCGCAGCGAAATATCGCGCAAGTTTAATCTCACTACTGTAAAAAAAGAACTGTCGCAGCGTGGTTTAATGCCGGTGCAAGTTTGGACTGATCCAAATCAGTGGTTTGGCTTGATGCTTTGTCAAATTTCTGATGTTAATAAATGAGTTCTTCAGATATTACGCACAGTCAGGACACGGCACTGCCCTGTCCCTGCAAATCGGGCGATGGCGTCGGGTTCTCGCCCGTGCTACGACGTTTTGGGGTAGGGACACGGCACTGCCGTCTCCTCAATTTCTGTGTTGTCGATGGTTCTGAATTCAGGATATCCTGTTAGGAATGAGAATTAAATAACTTCCACAAGTTTGTGGGATGGGCGTCCCGCCCGTCCAAAAAGGACGGGCGGG
>NZ_JAUBUC010000191.1:0-2896 GCF_036705285.1 Microcoleus sp. B4-C1
AATTAATAATTAAATGGGGTCGCAAAATTAAAAATAAGGGTAATGCTTGTATCACAGTTTAAATGTGCAACAGCTTAATAATAATTTTTTGTACGGCATTATACTTGATTTATTTTTTTGTACATCATACCTAGTGTACCACTTGTTCGACCTTAAGTAAACCGTATTGAATTAGAATCAGCCAATGCCAGCATCAGAAACCAGGTCAAAAAATTGACAAATAAACCGACAATGCGGTGGGTATTTCAGATGTTTCAAGCCGTACATTTAGTCAACCTAAATGGAGCCGAAGAAATAAGCAACTTAACAAAGGAACGTCGGGAGATATTAAATTATTTAGGAAAGGTTTGCGGTCAATATTATTTAATAGTTGAAGATGGGTAACTCGGAAAACAAACCGGAGAATATTGTTGAATAAATTCAAATAATTGGCAACAGAAAAATCATGTTGCCGGAATTGTGATGTCTAATTCATGGAAAATTAGTTCAGATATTGCCGAAGGAATATATTAGGAAATATCTGTGAATTCAAATTTGTTATATCTCGCCAAAATCGCAAAATAATGATACTAAAATTAGAAAAGGTAGGCACAGATATTTTTCCTACAGTGAATGTATAAAAATACTTAGTCATCAAAGCCAGAACTGCGGAATGTGGGTTATGAAAATGGCTATGATTCCCTTTTAAGGCACCGAGATAGTCATTCCCAGACTCAATAATTAGCTCACAAGTTTTTTTTGAGTATTCAAGGCATCGAAGGCAAAAACGACTCCCCGTTGGGCCAAGGCTTCCAAAACGGGTGGAATCGCTTTGATTTCATTGGTTTTACAATCCACTTGTTGGGGAGTTAAAATCAGTCCTCGTTCGACCAAGTAGACCGTCACCAATTGAATCGCTGGATGGGATGGGGTCCGATTATCACCCGTTTCAATATTGTAAGAGCCACGGAGGACTTTTCCATCTAAGGCCATGGTTTCACCTCTTTTCGGTTCAATTTTGCAGAAAGAAGCGACGCAAGCGCCATAGGATTGATAATCCAAGTCCAGTAACGTCCGACGAAGCGTACTGTAGGAAGGAATCCCATGCTTCGGGAACCCAAACAGCGCAATCAGAGGTTCGCGGTAAGCCTTTAACCAATCCCCGATGGCTAGAAAACCACCACATCCTGCGCTAATCGCCAGGGTAAATAACGCTAAACAGACCGCATACTCATGACGACAGCCCGCTCCACGCCGTGGGTCGGGTAATTCCGAAAATGCTTCTACAATTGCTAGCGAACTCATAAATCATAAGTTAGGGTGAATCCGACTTCTAAACTCTAAACCTAAACCATGCCTACTGTCTAGAACGAAATAGCCCTGATTTCTTTGATTTCTAACCCAAAAAATGAAGTAGAGCCTTTCTCAGAAAGATGAGGTACAATAACAGCAGTGTGTAAACCAGTTAAAAATATTTGACGATGTAACCTGACCGAACGCAAACTCTATGGCTTTTGCTAATTCTTGATAATTAGTAGTCTTGATAGAACGGAGAATGATTTTAAGTTTTGACCACAGATTTTCAATTGGTGAAAAATCTGGTGAATAAGGTGATAAGTATATTAATCTTGCCCCTTTTTTTTCGATCGCTTTTTTCACTTCTTCTCCCAAGTGAATGGGACAATTGTCCATCACGACACAAGCACCTTTCCATAGTTTGGGTACAAGTTTTCTGATGATAAAAGCTTCAAATGTAATTGCATCAGTTGAGCCTATTAAATTAACCGATGTCAAAATTTCCTTAACTGACATTGCTCCAATTATTGAGACATTTTTGCCACGTTTAGTTGGTTTTGGCCCCCGGGCTCTTTCACCTTTTAGAGATCGAGCATATAACCTAACCATTGCTAAATTAACTCCCGATTCGTCAAGGAATATTAAGTCTTTCAAACCTTACTCTTTAATTGTTTTCCAGAACTCACATCGCAGGAGTTGAACTCGCTCCGTGCCTTTGCCTGAAGGGAAGAGAGTTTTTTTTTGACAGTAATATTTAAGAGTTTTATCATTCTTCCTATTGTTGCTCTACTAACGGAAAATCCAATTTTCCCATAAAGTTTGGGACGGAGTTCTTCAAGAGTTGCATCATTATTTGCTTCAATCAATTCCGCCAAGATGAGTAGGTGATCCGCATTAAGTTTGCCTTTGACTCCACATCGGTCAGTTCTCGGAGTAATGTTTTTTGTTTCACGATATTGTTTAAGCAATTTTTGTACGAAACTCAGGGCTACAGAAAAACGCTTAGCTATTGCTTTTTGTGAAATCGGTTCAGTATGATAAGTATCAAGGATTTTTTGCCTAAAATCAATCGAATAAGCTTTCATTTTTAACAATGTATGAAGAGGAGTACAAATTTACTTTTTGTGAGTCAAGCAGCTCGTGCTGTCAAAAAAATGCTATTATGTATGCTATCGCTTTCGCGTGGCTTGTGCGTAACCATGTAATTATAGTTCGTTTGCTCTGATATTCTCTGCTTTATCCTCCTGAGTGAGTGTCAGTAACATTATACCTCATCTTTCCGAGAAAGGCTATAAAATTTCGTTGTAAGGTGTCCCCAACAATTTTAAGAGTTCCTGTACCGCTGGTTCGGACGGGAACTGCACCGACTAATTGACCGGGAATCCCGCTGATTTGGGTAACTGATTTAGACTTCATTTTTTTTGATGTTTGTTGTAATAATAATGACATTGGTCGTACAATTTTTGGTAGAAACACGGGCTTTGGTTGTGTCCTTACACCGATCGCTCTGGTGAGTTGGTATTACATGAAAGCTTGAAGTCTTTGTAAGGATTCAGGTCTTTGATTGGGGAATAAGAGAAGGCATGAAAAAGTTACAAGAATGGGCAGATATAGCATCACG